>SKNE01000007.1 GCA_007120675.1 Bacteroidales bacterium | reverse complement strand
GTGGTATGCGGCCGTGGTCAGCCTGATGGCAGAGCCATCGGGCAGCTCAAAAGGACGCTGCACAAGGCCTTTGCCGAAGGTACGGCGACCCACCAGCAGGCCCCTGTCCCAGTCCTGAACAGCACCGGCCACAATTTCACTGGCACTGGCGCTGCCTTCATTGACCAGCACCACCACCTTTCCATCCTTAAAGTTTCCCCTGAAGGTGCTCATGTAGTCCTGGCGCGGAGAGGCATGACCCTCCTGGTAGACGATCAGCGTATCCTGGCCAAAGAACTGGTCTGCCAGATCTATGGCCACGTCCATGAAGCCCCCCGAATTGTAGTTCAGGTCGAGGATCAGGTGCTGCATGCCCTGATCCAGCAGCCTCTGGCTGGCCTGTCGGTACTCCCTCATGCTGGTGCGGGCGAAGCGGTTCAGTTTGATATAACCAATCTCCGGCGTGGCCATGAATGCTGCGTCGACGGAATTGATGGGGATGCGGTCCCGTACAATGGTAAAGTCAAGCAGCTCACGGGCGCCGACGCGATAAATGCTCACGTCCACCTCAGAACCCCTCTCTCCCCGCAAACGATCCTGTACAAACTGGTTGTTTATCTGGCTGCCATGCGCTTTTTCCCCATCTATGAGGATGATCTTGTCGCCGGCCATCAGCCCCACCTTGTCGGATGGCCCACCTGGTATGGGGCTGATCACCACGATGGTGTCATTGATCAGGTTGAACTGAATGCCGATGCCCTCAAAGCTTCCCTCCAGGTTTTCCATGGAGCGCCTGAGCTCGTCGGCAGACAGATACACGCTGTGCGGATCAAGCTCATTCAACATCCCCCTGATGGCGTCCTCCACCAGTTTCTCATCATCCAATGCCTCAATGTAGGCGTAGGAAATGAACTGCAGGGCGCGCTGCAGTTTTTCCCTCTGGATCTGGCTGACCTGGGCGGCAGCATGGAAGGGAAGCAACAAAAAAAGCAGGAGGCCCAATAACAGGTTTTGATATAATCGGTTTGTACGCATCATGAAAAAAAGTTTTTGCCGGGTTTCAGCCAATCAAACAGCATCCGCCCAAATTATCCCCCGCCGTGATCCGGCGCAGGCCGGGGAAAAACAAACTGGCCTTATGAAAAAAAGAAAACTATGTGTAATTTTGTTCAATCGCGGTCAATCCAAGTTCAAATACCGTACCATAACTGCCCATCCGACCCTGGAGACTAATAATCCATACAAAAGTAACAAAAAGCTGGAAAAGGGACGATTTCTTGCCAGCCTCACCTGGCCACTTTTCTTTGTGGTCCTGCTTTGGATCATCAAGCTGATTGAACTGGTCTTCGGCCTCTCCTTTTCTTCCTATGGCATTTATCCGCGGGAGCTGTCGGGACTGAAGGGCGTTCTTTTATCGCCCCTGATTCACGGTGGTTTTTCCCACCTGGTGTCCAATTCCATCCCTTTGCTGGTCCTGGGCACGGCCTTGTTCTACTTTTATCGTGAACTGGCCCCAAGAATCTTCATGCTTGGCTTGCTCATCACCGGGTTATGGGTCTGGGCCATCGCCAGGCAGTCCTTTCACATCGGTGCATCAGGTGTGGTTTACAGCCTGGCCGCCTTTCTGTTTGTCAGCGGCATCATCAGGCGGCATCCGCGACTGATGGCCCTGTCTCTGCTCGTGGCTTTTCTTTACGGCAGCATGATTTGGGGCATTTTTCCCATCAAGGAACACATATCCTGGGAGTCACACCTGATGGGGATGGTTTCAGGTGTGTTGCTGGCCATTTTTTACCGGGCCACAGGGCCCCAGCGGCCGCTCTATTCGTGGGAGCTTGAGGAGGAAGAAGAGGATCCCTTTCCGGAGATGCCCGCAGATGAAGCACCGGCCACTGGCGGGGAGCGCGCCAATGACTACCGGCCTGGGGACGGGGAAAAACATACGGATCCTTCGACACCCCCGGAACAAGAATCATCCTCGCCGAACCGGATCATTTACCATTACAAAGAGGGTAAGGAAGGGAGCTAATGGGCCAACGGACAAGGCTGATGCCGATGTTGGGGTCACTAGAGAAAGAACACCAGGCTGAGGGCCATGACGGCCATCCCCCCGGTGAGTCCGTACAGCGCCAGATGAGGCTCACCGTACTCCCTGGCCGCAGGAAGCAGGTTATCTATGGAGATAAAGACCATGATGCCCGCCACGGAAGCAAAAAGGAATCCGAAGACGGCATCGTTCATGAAAGGGAGCAGGATGAAGAAACCCACCAGGGCTCCCAGCGGTTCGGCCAGTCCGGACAAAAACGAATAGGTAAAGGCCTTTTTCCGGCTTCCCGTAGCATGGTGTATGGGTACCGAGATGGCGATCCCCTCGGGGATATTGTGGATCGCAATGGCGATGGCGATGGGTAATCCCAACCGTATGTCCTGCAGGGCGGCCAGGAAGGTGGCCAAACCTTCGGGAAAATTATGGATGGCGATGGCAACGGCCGACATCATCCCCATGCGGTAAAGTTTCTTGTTTTTTTCTGCTTCCCTGTCCCGTATCCGCTCCACGCGCCTGACCTCGTGGGGGTTCTCAAAAGCAGGCACCAGGCGGTCAATCACGGCAATAACCAGCATGCCGGTGAAAAATGCCAGCACAGTGACCAGGTAGCCGATGTGCAAACCCATCTCGGCCGACAACACCTGTTTGGCCTTCGGAAAGATCTCCACAAAGGAAAGGTAGATCATCACACCGGCTGAAAAACCAAGGGCAATGGAAAGGAATTTGGTGTTGGTCCGTTTGGCGAAAAAGGCGATCGAACTGCCAATGCCCGTTGAAAGGCCTGCAAAAAGGGTTAATGCAAAAGCGATTAAAACCTGTTGGAGAGTAAAGTCAGCGTCAGAGAACATGCTTAGGTACGGGTAACAAAATCTTCGAGAGACTGCTCCTGGAAATACTTCTTGAACTGCAGGGTGACATCCGTCACCAGGCCGTTCATCAGGCACTTGTCAAAAGGGCAGATCTTACGGTCCAGCGGACATTCGGGGGTATCAATCCTCCCTTCTATGGCTTCGTAAATCTCCAGGATACTGATCTTATCGGTGGGCTTATTCATTGCAAAACCGCCACTGGGCCCCCTGACCGACTTAAGGAAATTGTGCTTCACCAGCTGTTGCAGCACCTTGGCCAGGTGATTCCTGGATGCCCCCATTTCACTGGCCAGGCTGTTCACATTGATGTGTCCGTCAGCTTTTGCAATAAGGACCATGGCGTGCAGCGCCAGGGAGGCTGCCTCTGAAAAATGTACTAATTTGGCCATAGCAATCTGTGTTTAATGCGGCTTTGAAGGGCGTCAGAAAACCATCTTCTGTACTTTTACCCCATCCATCGTCCATAATTCGTTCTCAAGGCGGATACATTCATCCACGTTGCCATGCAACTCGAGGATGATCAGGCCGCAATTCTTGCATCCGGCCACGTTCTGACCGTGAATGCCCAGCCGTGTCCTAATGGAACAACCATACTTTGTCAACACCTCCTGTAGCTTCAGTGCTGCATCACTCCTGGTCTCCACCAATACACCTAAGATTCTTATTTCAGACATTATGCGTGGATTTACTTAAACAAATAGTCAAAGGTCATCTTTTTGATCTCCACCCCCCCGATTCCGGCAAGGTCTTCTTCCAGTGCAGTCCACTGCGCTGGATTTCCCTGCAGCACAAGCACAATGGTTCCCACCCGGCTGCAGATATTGTCCGACAGCTCATGAAAACCAAGGCGCGTTCGGATCACATCGGCGTGTTTTGTGAGCACCTCCTGGGTGCGACCGGCCTCCTTGATGCGGTCGAAAACCAGGATGCCTAAAATCATGGTTTGTTGCATAATCGATGTTTTTGCCTGTAAAATATCAGAAGTACAGATCGCGTTTTCCAGTCTTCAGTTGTTCAATCTTTTCCTTCAGCTTGTCCACCCTCCGGTCCTCCCCCATCTCATTCACTTTTTCATCAATGAGTCTGTATCCCGCCTTTTTGGTTTCGTCCGATGCATAATCTTCTAGGTATTCGGCCAGTGTCAGCAGGGCATTGGGCGTACAAAACCGCTTGATGAAGCCCGGCACGGAGAATTCCATGAAGTGCTCCCCTGTCCGTCCGAGACGGTAACAGGCGGTGCAAAAAGAGGGGATGTATCCGGAACCGATGAGCTCATCCATGATCTCAGAGAGGGAGCGATTGTCGTTGATCTGGAACTGGCCCTTCGTAAGGTCCTGGTGATCATGCTTCCCCTTGGAATACCCTCCAAGCTCCAGGTTGGTGCCACCGTCGATCTGTGACACGCCGAAGCGCAGTATCTGGTCACGGACATCGGCAGGTTCACGGGCCGTCAGTATCATGCCTGTATAGGGCACGGCCAGTCGCAGTATGGATACCAGGCGGACAAATTCCTCATCCTTCACCAGGTGTTCCTTTTCGATGTCGAGGGACAGCGCATTTTGAATCCTCGGGAAGGAAATGGTATGGGGTCCCACATTGTAGACGGCTTCAAAATGGTTCACATGGCGCACCAGCCCCATCACTTCGAAACGCCAGTCATACAGTCCAAAGAGCGCCCCGATGCCCACGTCATCGATGCCGGCCTCCTGGGCCCTGTCCAGGGCTGTCAGCCGCCACTCATAATTGCGCTTTATGCCGCCCAGGTGGACTTTTCGGTAGGTGGGTTCGTGGTACGTCTCCTGGAAGATCTGGAACGTGCCGATGCCCGATTCCTTCACCGTACGAAAGCCCGGAATGTCGAATGGGGCCGCGTTGATGTTCACCCGCCTGATCTCCCCTTTGCCGTGCTTGACACCATATACGATGCGCACGGTGTCGGCAATGAATTCGGCTGAATACTTGGGATGTTCCCCGTATACCAGGATAAGGCGCTTATGGCCCTGGTCGATGAGCGCACGGGTCTCTGCAACAAGCTCAGGTTCAGAAAGCGTAATTCGTTTTACGCCCTTATTGGATGCCCGGAAGCCGCAGTACTGGCAATTATTGGTGCACAGATCACCCACATAGAGCGGGGCAAACAGTACGATCCGTTCGCCATACACCTTTTCTTTCAACGTCCTGGCACCCTCCTTGATCTCCTCAATCAATTCAGGATCCGTGGCATTGATCAGCACAGCCGTCTCCTCCAGTGACAAGCGTTTTTTGTCCAGGCTCGCGGCAATCACATCGCGCACACGGCCTTTGTCAGCTTTCACCTGCCTGAGATAGGACCATATTTCGTCCGCATCGATGAAAGGCTGCATCCGCTTATCGGGGATCCGGTATGTTTCGGGATGATAGATCATAGTTGTTGATGGCTATTTTATTGCAAATTTAGTGAATCTTTTTGCCATTCGGGCTAAATCTTCACTCTCAGGCCATCATAAGCCAAAAAAACGTTGTCCGGGAGGCTCTCCTGCACCTGCTGGTGTACACCCATGAAATGACTCAGGTGGGTGATATAGGCTTTGTCCGGTTTCACTTCGCTGATCACCTGCAGGGCTTCTTCCAGGGAGAAGTGGGAAATGTGTTTTGACTTCCTGAGTGCGTTAATAACCAACACCTTGCTACCTTTTATCTTTTCTTTCTCCTGCTGCTCAATGTGGCTGGCATCGGTGATATAGCTCAGATCGCCCACCCGGAAGCCAAAGACGGGCATCTTATGGTGAACCACCTCGATGGGTGAAAAGAGGGTTCCGTTAATGGTAAAGGGTTTATTGTCGATGATATGGAAATGAAGCTGGGGTGCCCCAAAGAAGCGTTTTTCCTTCAGCACATAGGGGAATTCCTTGTTGATGGAATCGATCACCCGTTCGCTGGCGTAGATGTCGACTGTTTTGTTTAGCACGTAGTTGAAGGCCCTCACATCGTCCAGTCCGGCTATATGATCACGGTGCCCGTGTGTGAAAAGGATGGCGCTGATGTCTTCCACCTTTTCGCGTATCATTTGGTAGCGAAAGTCGGGACCGCAATCGATCACGTAATTGTGTCCGCCCATTTCGATCAAAACGGATGTCCTTAGTCGGGTGTCGCGCTCATCCTTACTTGAGCAGACATGGCAATCGCAGGCCACCACCGGCACCCCGGTGGATGTACCCGTACCCAGGAAGGTCATTGTCATATGCTGTTTACCAGAGATATCCATGGTGGTTCAGCTTAATAGATCAGGTCTTCAACCATTTCCCGTGCCTCTTCCACCACCATGGGGTCCATGCCACCGTTACCGGCCGGATTGCTCTCCATCACCCGTTTGTAAAAATAGAGGGTGGCCTGCTGACCTGCAACTGCCAGCTCATCGTAGAGCAGGGCACTTTCCACCCTGGCCAGGCCGTCACTATCGTACCAGACAAAGGTCATTGACTTCAGGCATTTCTCTTCCAGCATCACGTTGGTGGCATAAATGCCAGGCGGCGGTATCAGCTTTTCATCTGCAGTCAGGTTGATGCCAAGACTCGGTAAGCCCGAATCTCCAGGAATGGGCTTCCCTGCATAGAGCTTGCCCATGATGATGTATTGATGGTCCAGGTAGGCATTGGCACGTTGAATATTGCCTTCCACCAGGGCCTTTCGGATCTTGGTGGAGCTCACCGTTTCATTTTCTATCATTTTGAGGGGGATCTCCTCCACCCCGAATCCCAAGTCCCGGCTCAAATGGTGAAGGTAGGAGTAGTCGCCTTTGCGGGCATATCCAAAATGGTGATTGTGTCCCACCACGATCACCCTGGCGCCCAGATGCCCAATCAGCATATTGACCACGAAATCGTGGGAGGTTGTCCTTGAAAACTCCAGCGAAAAGGGGATGATCACCAGGTTCTGCAGTCCGGCCTTGCGCAGCAGTTCAATCTTTTCTTCCTGTGAATTGATCATCTTCAGGTTTTCCTGGTCAGGATAAAGCACCTTCCGGGGATGGGGATAAAAGGTGATCAGCACCGATTCACCGCCAATATCCTTTGCGATCTCATTGAGTCGGTTAATAATCAGTTTATGGCCCACGTGCACTCCATCGAATGAGCCCGTGGTCACTACGGCATCGTGAATCTTTCCTGCCGCCTCTGCGGTATGATAATAAACATTCATTTTACCAGGTAAGCCAGTTTTTCAAGTGATGTTACAATATCGTATTCTTCCAGGTGTACCTGATCCGGCACGGTGAGCGGAACCGAGGTGTAGTTCAGCATGCCCTTGATGCCGGCATTCAGCAGCGTTTTGCTCACCTCCTGCGCAGCTTCGGGAGAGACAGTGAGTATGGCAATGCTTACCCCCTCCTTTTGAACGAAGTCAGCTACCTGGCTGATATGGTGGCAGGGAATACCGGCCACAATGCGATCGGCTTTTTGCAAGTCATTGTCGAAAGCAGCCACGATGACCAGTTTGTCGCGCTTACCCGCAAAGTAACTGGTGATGGCTCGTCCCAGGTTACCCATACCCACCACGATCACCTTCTGGCCCTCATTGCTGTCGATGATCCTGCCGATCAGGGCCACCAGGTCTTTGATCACGTAACCCTTGCTCTGGCTGCCTGAGTAACCAATCAGCATCAGGTCTCGCCGAACCTGCACCGGGGTAAGGTTCATCATCTTAGCCAGCTCGTGGGAGTAAATATTGGTTTTACCCTCGTGGATACTGTTATACAATATCCGCCGGTACTGGCTAAGGCGCTCAACCGTCTTGCCCGGCAGGTTGGAATGCTTCTTCTTCATTGCTTTTTATTGATTTACTAAAAAATTCAGTCGTCCTCCTTAAATACCAGCGTGAAGGAACTGCCCTGTCCCGGCTCGCTTTCCACGCTGATGGTGGCACCATACAGGTCCAGGAGCTTCTTCACGATGGAAAGGCCCAGCCCGCTCCCGCTGATGTCCTTGGTTTGTTCACTTTTGATGCGCATGAAGTCCTCAAACAACTTCTCGGTATCCTCCTTTTCCATGCCGATGCCTGTATCTTCCACGCTGATGATCACCCGGTCCTCCTCGCGTCGCAGGTTGATATCCACCCTTCCTCCCTGCTTGTTATACTTTACGGCATTGGATATCAGATTATTCATAATGATCTCCAGCTCTTGCCTGTCAGCCTCCAGGCCGATTTTTTCGCTACAGTTAAGGTACACATCCACGTCTTTCTGGATGGACAGCGGCTGGAAGGAGTCGATGCATTGCTGCACCAGCTCACACAGTTTGATCCTTTCCAGCTTCCGCTTTTTCTTTCCGCTTTCTATCCGGGTAAAGTCCAGCATATCCATGATGAGGTTACGCATCCCCTGTATCCGGTGTAATGAGCGGCTTACGATATCCGCATAATCATCCATGCGTTCGCCGAAACGTTTGTCCTGCATCATCTGCAGGTACCCTTCCACCGCGTTGATGGGGGCTTTCAGTTCATGCGACAGCACAGAGAGGAACTGAAAACGCACCTGCCGTCCCTCCACATTCATCTTCTGCGTCATCTGGCGCAAAAAACGCTGCTTGGTGATGGTTTCGATGGAGGCCCTCAGTTCTTTGGGCGTGAATGGCTTGGGAACAAAATCATAGGCTCCCTGGCGGGTGGCCTTGACCGCCAGCTCCAGGGATGCATAGGAGGTGATCATCACCACCACCAGGTCCATGTTTTGCTGGTTGATGTGCTCCAGCACCTCGATCCCCTGTATCCCCGGAAGCTTGTTGTCCAGGAGCACGATGTCCATTTTTTTGCTTTCAAGGATCTCCAGGGCTTCCTCTCCCGTTTCTGCAAGGTCCACCTCAAAACCGATATCCTCATCCATGAAGGGGTAACTCACCGTGTAGTTCTCCAGGATGCGGGCCACCCCGCTCCGGATGCCAGGTTCATCGTCGACCACCAGGAGATTAAGTTTTTCCATGCCCTATATCTTTAAGAGTTTGTTGATCTCCTTGTGCAGCTGATCCATCCTGATGCCCTTATCCAGGAAAAGATCCGCCTTGATCCACTCCTGCTCCTCTTCGGTGGTCACATCAAACAGCATCCCTGTTTCGGCCGTTACGGCTGAGACGATGATGATGGGTACGTCAGGGTACTTGCGTTTGATCTTATGGCACAGGATAAAGCCGGTGTCATGGTTCTCCATCATCAGGTCAAGGATGGCCAGATCGGGACGCTGACGCTGGATGATGTCTTCGGCCTCTTTTTCTGTGCCTGCCGTGAGCACCTCAAAACCCATGTCGGTCACCCCCAGCTTCATCTGGAACAAAAAGTCACTGTCGTCATCGACGATGAGCACCGTTTTTTTCTTTTCCTTTAGCATAACGTACTGATTAAATGATTATCCAATACTACGGGGTTCCGCAAGTTGTTCCCTTTTTTCCTTTGACTTCCGTGGAAGGCTCACATAGAAAGTGCTGCCAGTGGGCCCTTTTGACGGGTCATCGTTGGACTCCACCTTGATATTGCCCATGTGCATCTTGATGATTCCGTAAATGATGGGAAGACCAAGACCCGTTCCATGCCCTGTTTCCTTGGTGGTAAAAAAGGGCTCAAACATCCTGTCCATGTTCTCTTTTGGAATGCCCGTACCGGTGTCACTAACCTGGAACTCCAGGTTGTCCCCCCCGGCCGTATCCCCCACCAGGATACTGAGTCTGCCCCCGTCAGGCATGGCATCCACCGCATTCTTGAACAGGTTGGCAAAAACCTGCACCATCTGGTCATGATCACACTCCATCATGGGATTCTGCGTATTGATGCGTATGTCCAGCTCCACGTTATCCGGCAACATAAACCCCTTGAGTCCGTTGTTGATCAGTTTTTTCACGTTTACCTCATCAATGGTCACCTTGCTCTTCCGGGCAAAGTTCAGCAGTCCCCCAACGATTTTCTTACACCTGTCAGCCTGCTCCACGATCATCTTCAGGTCACGGTAAAGCGGGGAGGAAGGGTCCATGTCATCCAACAGGATGTGGCTGTACATGATCACCACCCCCAGCGGGTTATTCACCTCGTGGGCTATCCCTGCCGCCAGTTGTCCCATGGAAGCCAGCTTCTCACTCTGCTTGAGGGCTGCCTGGGTGGATGCCAGCTTTTTGTTGGACACATCCAGCTCGGTGATATATTCATGGAGCTTATCGATGGTATAGGGGAGGCACATTTCAGACTCCGCCAGTCCCTGCAAGATGGCCACCGCATGCTCGTAGCAGGTGTCATAGCCGCAGGCTCCGCAGTTGAGCTCATCCTCCGGCTCCTTCTTGCCAAACTTTTTCAGCACCTCCCTGATCTCTTCTTCGCGGGGAGGCGCGGGGAACCGCTGATCGTTGGCGGTAAACCCCCTGCCCATCTCCAGTTGAAGGTAAGTGTTCAGATCTTCCTGCCATTTTTCCATGTCGATGCGGTCAAAGCGGCGTTTGGCAAAGTTGGAGATATTCTTGCGCTTGAAAAAGAACTGGTGTTTGTGGCTCATTCCAGGGCCGTTGATGCACCCGTTGCAGCAAAGGAGGTCAAACATTTTGGCCTCCAGGTAGCCCTCTTCAAACTCGCGAAGGACTTCAATGATGTCGTGGCGACCTTCGGCCACGATGATGTCGCCCTTTACAAAATCCTCCTCCAGGTCAACCGTCTGAAGCATTCCGCCACTGATGGGAAAGATGGCCCCTTTGCCCGCCACCGGCGGATCGAATTCCATTGGTTCCACATTTCCTTCATTCAGGCCTTTCTCTTGGAACATCCTGCGCAACTCCACGAACGAGATCACTTCATCAATCAGGCCGTCAAACTGCTCCTCCCCGGCTTCCACCTTCTTGGCGATGCAGGGTCCGATGAAGACAATGCGCAGGTCGTTGCCATGCTTTTCTTTCAGTACCTTGGCCGTGGCGATCATGGGCGAGACAACCGGAACAAGCGAATCGATGATTTGCGGGTGGTGCTTTTCAACGTAACTCACTATGGCGGGACAACTGG
>SKNE01000068.1 GCA_007120675.1 Bacteroidales bacterium | reverse complement strand
CCGGGGCAACCAACGGCGAAACAGATGAAAAAAACGTAACAGCCACCGACGCTGCGGAGCAAAAAAAGGCCGCAGCCCCTTGGGGCAAAAAGGGAGAAGAGCCCGCGGGAGATGATCATCGCCGGGTTACGGGACAACGGGAGAACAAATCCGGCGATACCAGGATGAAGACTGGAGGGGAGCAGAACAACCTCCCGCGTTGGCAGAGGCTGCCGATGGGGCCTGACAATAACACGTACAGCCTGCTGGTACTGGAGTACATCGATGCCACTCCCCGGCGGGGAGATTTCTGGGAGTCCTTCGGGGCCGGACTGGCACGGATGCATCGCCGGGAGCCGGGCGACAACCAATTTGGACTGGATCACGACAATTACATCGGGAGTCTTCCACAGCGCAACGGTAGGCATGGTCAGTGGATCGACTTCTTCGTGGAGGAACGCCTGGAGGCGCAGCTGAAAATGGCACGAGATAAGGGAAAGGCAGGACGGGAATTAAATACCATGTTCGCGTCACTGTACCGCCACCTGCCCGACTTCTTTCCCGTTGAGCCGCCATCGCTGGTGCATGGCGACCTGTGGAGCGGCAACTACATGACCGGCAGCAGGGGAGAGGCGGTGATCATCGATCCGGCGGCATATTACGGCCACCGGTACATGGACCTGGGAATGAGCAAGCTGTTCGGCGGATTTAGTCCGGCGTTCTACCGTGCCTACCGCGAGGAATGGCCGATGGAGTCCAACTGGGAGGAAGCCCTGGATGTGGCCAACCTCTACCCGCTGATGGTGCACGTGAACCTTTTTGGCGGGGGCTACCTGGGCAGCGTGAAAAGCATTCTGCGCCGCTTCAGCTAAAGGCTCCGGCAGGAAACTTTTTTGTCCGCCAAACGTATGTATAGTAAAGCTTAGGCTTGATAATTTGTACGGGACGGGAAGGGAGAAAAGACCTGGCATCGAAGGATTGTCAAAGTGTTCATGTCTGCCCGCCGAATGCCCCGGTGATGAAGCCTGCCGGGAGCACCAGAGAATTAGCTCTCTGCGGGCCTTGGTGGTGAGACCCGACATTAGTGCCGGTGAATGAGCCCGCTGGAATGCCCAACGATGAAGCAGGCAGGGCCCCGAACCAGGCATCATCCTGCAAAGGAAAACAATGACAATAAACACATAACCCATGAGACAGAAAGAAGCGTATTACTCACACGATACCGACCTGAAGACCCCCAAAAAGCCTTTCGACAGGGCTTTTTTTGAACAATTACCCAAGACAGACCTGCACGTCCACCTGGACGGCTCCATGCGCCCGGAGACCATACTGGACCTGGCATCAAAGGATGGGGTAGATATCGGCGCGGACAGCCTGAAGAAGCTGGAGAAGCTTTTACAACCGGGCAAGATGCACGAATCGCTGAATGATTACCTGAAGACCTTTGATTTGACCCTGAAGGTGATGCAGACGGAGGAGTCCCTTTACCGCGCGGCCTATGAGCTGGTGGAAGACAACGCCAAAGAAAACGTCCAGTATTTTGAGGTGCGTTATTCGCCCATCCTGCACACCCAGAAGGGGCTGTCAGTAACCACCATCCTGGAAGCGGTCGTCGAGGGACTGAATGACGCCGAGCGCGACTTCGGCATCAAAAGCGGGGTGATCGTCTGCGGCATCCGCAATATCTCGCCGGAAGTGAGCATGCAGATGGCTGAGCTGGCGGTGGCCTTCAAGAACCGGGGAGTGGTGGGGTACGACCTGGCCGGTGCCGAGTATAACTACCCGGCCCGCGACCACCTGGAGTCGTTCAACCTCATCCTGTCCAACAACATTAATGTGACCATCCACGCAGGAGAGGCCTACGGGCCAGACAGCATCCACCAGGCGCTCCATTATTGCGGGGCTCACCGGATAGGGCACGGCACCCGTCTGAAAGAGAACGGGGACCTGCTCAATTACGTGAATGATCACCGCATCCCGCTGGAAATTTGCCTTTCGAGCAACGTCCAGACCAAGGCGGCCAGCACCATGGACAAGCACCCGTTCAAGTTTTATTTGGACCTGGGACTGCGCGTGACCCTGAACACCGACAACAGGCTGGTCACCAATACCACGATGACCGACGAATATTTCCTGGCCTACAAACACTTCAAGCTGAGTCCGCAGAACATCCTGGACGTGGTGATCAACGGGGTCAAGTCGGCCTTTATCCCCTTTGAGTACAAGAAGTGGTTCCTGAGGGATACCAAGCAGAGAACAATTGAGCTGATTAATCAGTATAGCGAGCAGGGATAGCCCCCTGTTCCGGCAATGGAAGCGCGCTATCTTTAGGAAGGCCCATGGGAGAACAAATCAAACACGAGTGCGGCGTGGTGTTACTGCGGTTGCTGAAGCCGCTGGAGTATTACCTTGCACGCTACGGAACGGCATTTTTTGGCCTGGATAAGCTGTATCTGCTGATGGAGAAACAGCATAACCGGGGACAAGATGGTGCGGGGGTGGGATGCATCAAGTTCGACGTCCTGCCCGGCACCCGCTACATGAACCGCGTTCGCAGCATCCGCCCCAATCCCATCCAGGAGATCTTTGAAGGGATACACCGAAAAATCGAGAAAGGAAGCCGGCCACAGCCCGACAGGCTGCGGGACGTGCAGTGGCTGAAGGACACGCAGGATTTCACCGGGGAGCTTTTCCTCGGGCACCTGCGGTATGGCACCTACGGCCGGAACGAACTGATCTATTGTCACCCCTTGCAGCGGGAGAACAACTGGATGTCGAAAAACCTGATGATCGCAGGCAATTTTAACCTGACGAATGTCGATGAGCTGTTCAACAGCTTGGTAAACATTGGTCAACACCCCAAAGAGACCTCCGATACGGTAACCATTCTTGAGAAGATGGGCCATTTT
>SKNE01000120.1 GCA_007120675.1 Bacteroidales bacterium | reverse complement strand
GGTAGCCATACAGACAGGCTGAATTACAGGGGTGACTGGGGTAGCGGTGTCTCCGCCGGTTTTCGTGGAAATGACAACGTGATGGGCTACCAGCACACAGCCGCAACCGGAATCTTTTATGCCACCTTAACGCTTACCAACACCAGTGGCGAGACCATCACGCTGGTAGACATAAGCTATACCGGGAGGGTTGAACGACCCGGCGAGGGCCGCAGTCCGGAGTGGACGGTGGAGGTTAACGGCCAGGTGGTCCCGGAACTGGGATACTCCACGGCCAATGGCACAGATGAAGAGAAGAGCGCCCAGGTGAGTGTGAACATACCCCCGGGGGGTGAGCTGGTCATTGTCTGGTCGTCGGATCGCGGACAACCCAGTGGGGCCAGCAAGCAGATCGGTATAGCGGACCTGGTGGTCGCCGCCGGGGAAGCCACACAGGTGGGAGCCCCCGTCTTTGATCCCCCCGCCGGGATGTACTTCGAAGCCCAGGATGTCAGCATCACCACCGTCACCGATGGAGCCAGCATCTATTACACCCTCGACGGCAGCGAACCAACGGAGAACGACTTTCTCTTCGATGCACCCATCCCCGTCGACCAGGACATCACCATCAGGGCCAGGGCATTCCTGGACGGCCTCGATCCCAGTGAGGTGGTCACTGCGGAATACATCATCCGGAGCCTGGTACTCTGGAAAGACTTTGAAGACGGGGACCTCTTCTCAGGGAACTGGACCGTCCATGATCTCTTGCCGGGTGCCAACACCTGGGTGATCGACGATTTTGACAACATCACCTATGCCATGATCACCGAATTTGGCAGCGACCCCGAATACCCCCATTCCTGGTACATTTCACCGCAAGTGGACCTGGGTGGACTGGAGGATGTGATGCTGTCGTTTTACAGCCAGGCTGCCTTCCGGACCGGTGAAGCACTGAGTGTGAACATTTCCACCGACTACCCGGGAAGCGGTGATCCCACCGATTACACATGGACGGCCCTGGATGCAGACCTCGACCCCCACACAGGCGGTGGTTTTGGAAGCTGGACCTACTCGGGTGAACTATCCCTGGAGGATTACGACGGCAACGTTCACATCGGTTTTCAGTATTTTTCAGATGCCGACAACTTCGGACGCTGGCACCTGAACGACATCCTTGTTGTGGGGACGGAGCCCGGACTGAGCAGTGACAACAGCCTGGCTGTTTTCACGGTGGGAGGCATCAGCGTGCTCAACCTGGGCGGACTGGAAGTGGATGATCCCGAAACGGACCCGGGTGCCATCCTCTACGTGGACGACTTCTTTGAGTTTGGCGGGATCGAAGTGGAGACCAGTGATGAACTGGCCGTTTTCAATGTCACCATCAACGGACTGCCAGTGGATGAAGAAGACCTGGCCGGCATCCCCATCGAGTTTGAAGATGTGATCGTGGTGAGCGTGACAGCAGAAAACCAGGACGTTGCGCATTACAAGGTGACCGCCCTGGGAGAAAACCGAATCCTGGTGATACTTACACCGGAGGAGGGGGATGAATTCTTTACCTATGACGACATGGTCTTTAGCTGGGAGGCGGAGAACCTGGACCAGCTCCTGTTCGAGGTGTTCATGCTGGGACTGGATGATCCGGTGGAAAGCGTTGTCGTTCCCGCCGACCTGGATGAGATCGTTGAGCCGGTGGCCAACGGCATCCATGGGACGTTCTATTATAAACTCACCGACAACAACGATCCCTCTTTTTATGTGGAGTCGGGTCACTTTGAGATGATCGACAATGTGGATCCTTCCCTGACTGACCAGTACCCGGAAAACGGTGCAGTGGATGTAGCGCTTGACCCCATGCTGATGATGGCCTTCGACGAAGCCTTTATCTTTGCCGGCCCCGGTAGCATTCACCTGTATCAGCAAGGCGGGGACCAGCTCGTTGAATCCATTGCCGCAGATGGTAACCAGGTGAGCATCGTTGAAGCCCAGGTGCACATCACGCTCAGCGCTCCCCTCAGCTATGAAACGACCTATTATGTCCTGGTGGACGGCAACGCTTTTGCGGACATGGCAGGCAACTTCTATGAAGGCATTGAGGATCCGGGGCTGTGGTCCTTCACCACCCTCGACGAAAGCGATGATTTCCTCATTTGCAATGGCGATTTTGAAGACTGGACCGATGGCCTGCCCGACTGCTGGTACGGTGAAAAGTCCAACATCGGACCCGATAACGTCGTACAGTACAGTGCAAACCCCTACTCGGGATCCTATGCCGTTCAACTGATCAACGCCAGCAGTGACCACCGCCGGTTCACTTCGCAACCAACCAGCGTAGAAGACGGCACGGCCTATAGCATCACATTCCGGGTAAAAGGAAAGGGAGACATCCGAACCGGCCTGTTTGATGACCGTGATACCGGTTTCGGCTATGCTCCCTACAACAGCTACATTTTCGTGGATTCGGACAGCTGGACAGAATACAGCCAGGTGGTTACTGCCGCCAACAGCGGCGACATCGCGGAGTTTATCTTCTCCCTGCGAAACACCGGTGAAGCCATGAACCACCTGCAGTTAGACCACGTAAGCGTGGAAGTGCTCAGCGATGATCCCATCGAAGTATCGTCCATCGCCGAGCTGCGCAGCGGACAGATGGGCGCGTTGTACACGCTCACCGGCGAGGTCGTTCTCACCTTCCAGATGGGACACAGAAACCAGAAATTCATCCAGGACGATAGCGCAGGCATCCTGATCGACGACAACGATGGCATCATCACCACGGCCTATGAGCGCTACGATGGCATCACCGGGCTCACCGGCACCCTCACCGCACACAACCAGATGCTCCAGCTGGTTCCCGCTTTCGATCCGGGCGCACCCAGCTCCAGTGGAAATACGGTCACACCGCTGGAACGCAGCCTGCCGGAAATCGGCAGCGACGACCAGGCCCGCCTCATCGTGGTGGACCCCATCCTTTTCATGGACGCGGGAGATGTGTTCGCCACCGGCACCAATTATGATGTCGTGGACCTGGATGGTCATACCATGGTGTTCAGGACACTGTTCTTCGACGCCGACTACATCGGATCAGGCATCCCCGGAGGCCGCCAGGAGTTGACCGCCCTGGTGAGCCAGTACATGGAGACCATGCAGCTGACCGCACGCGACTGGAACGACATCCAGCAAAGCGTGGATGTTCCTGTCGTTGAGGAAGAATCGCTGCAAATCTATCCGAACCCCTTCTCAGACCGGCTGTCGGTCAGAAGCAGCCGGGAGCTGGCCATCGTCCGGCTCCTGGACAATCACGGCCGCCTGGTGCTGGAGACTGAAACCCGGGGCATGGAAATAGAACTCAGCACATCCCACCTCAAAGCCGGTGTCTACATCCTGCAGATTGTTTACCCTGACGGTGGCCTGAAGCACAGGCCCATGGTAAGGCAGTAAGGCAGCTTCGATCCATGGCGTCCCAGGCAACTGCCCTAAGCCATCCCGGTCACACAGAATAACTGGAAACAGCCTGTGCCTCAGCAAGTGGCCCAGGCTGTTCCTTTTCCGGGAAGGGATGTGCACATTTTTTTGTAATTTCACGGGCTGTTTTTTAACCTTTAGCAATAGTCAATCCATGAGTAAACAACCATTATCACCAGATTACCTGTTTGAGGTCAGCTGGGAAGTTTGCAACAAAGTGAGTGGTCTGCATGACCTTTTAAGTCATAAAGCTGCCCGTTTGTGTAGCAATCATAAAGACAAATACCTATGTATAGGTCCCGATGTGTGGAAGGAAACCCATCAACATCCTGAGTTCAAAGAAGACCCCGAACTATTCAGGGCATGGCGTGAGCACGCAGCACAGAACAATGTTTTCGTGCGCATTGGTCGCTGGCAGATCCCCGGCGAACCCATCACCATATTGGTGGACTTCACCCCGCTATTCGGACAGAAGGATAAGATCTTCACCGATTACTGGCTGAAGTTTGGACTGAACTCCCTGAGCGGACAATGGGATTATACCGAACCGGCCATGTTTGGGTACGCCGCAGGCCAGGTGATTCAAAGCTTCTACGAGTACCACCTGAGTGTTTACGACCGCTTCGTATGCCAATTCCATGAGTGGAACAGCGGCACGGGCGTTTTGTTCCTTCATGACCAGGTGCCACAGGCGGCTACCATCTTTACCATTCGTGAAGCCATCCTCCAGCAAGCCACCAGGCAGGCCGGGGAGACCATGCCTGGGCCTGTGGACGGACTTGACGGGGACCTCAGGGCGCAGGAACTGGATGTGGCCTCCAAACACAGCCTGGAGAAGGCGGCAGCCGAGCAGGCGGATGCATTCACGGTGGTCAGCGAAGAGCTGGCATCCCAGTGCCAGTGGATGCTTGGGTTCACACCCGCCTTTGTAACCCCAAGGGGGGCCTTGCCCGTCTGCGCGGAAGAACCTGAGAGTGCTGAGGAAGCACAGCTGGAGAAGGATTTGCACCACGAAGTGTATGAGACCGTCTTGTCAGCTGCCCTGGCCAGGTTTGATCTGTACAAGGACAAGAAGCAGCCTGTTCGCGTGGTATCCATGCCACCCGTGGAAAGCATGCGTCCCCGGTGGAAGAAACTCAGCATCGAGGTCAACGTACCCGATGCCCTGAAAGCTTTACCCGGACTGGCAAAGAACATCTGGTGGTCATGGAACTACGAAGCCATTGACCTGTTTGAACGCATTGACCCGGAGCTCTGGCGAAGCTGCAACAAAAACCCCGTGATCCTCATGGAAAACCTCAATATGGAGCACTATGAACGCCTCCAGCAGGACGAAGGATTCATGCAGGCCTACAAATCGGTGGTGAAGAAATTCAATGATTACATGGAGGCAGGCAGCAATAAACAAAGCAGGAAAATTGCCTACTTCTCCATGGAATACGGACTCAATGAACACATCAAGATCTACTCGGGCGGACTGGGAGTGCTGGCGGGCGATTTTCTGAAACAGGCCAGTGATGATAACGTGGACATGGTGGGTATCGGCCTTCTGTACCGCTATGGCTATTTCACACAAAGTCTCTCCATCCATGGGGAGCAGCTGGACACCTACCATCCCCATGACTTTGCCAAGATGTTTGCAAGCCCGGTGCGTGATGAGCATGGTGAACGCATCAGGGTCAGCATTGCATTCCCAGGACGCACGCTACATGCCAGGGTGTTTCGCATCGATGTGGGACGCATACCACTGTTCCTTTTGGACACCGATATCTCAGAAAACCAGTCGGTGGATCGCTTCGTGACCCACCAGCTGTACGGAGGCGACTGGGAGAACAGGTTCAAGCAGGAATTCCTGCTGGGTATCGGGGGCATCCGCATCCTGGATGCCCTGGATATCAAACCTGATGTATACCACTGCAACGAAGGTCACGCGGCCTTCACCGGACTGGAACGCTTGCGCAAATATGTGCAGGAGGACAAACTGAGCTTCCACGAAGCCCTGGAGGTGGTGCGCGCCTCCAGCCTGTTTACCACCCATACCCCGGTTCCGGCCGGACACGATTTCTTCAGCGAAGACATGCTCCGTACCTATATGCCTCACTACGCCGACAGGCTGGGGGTCAGTTGGGACACATTCATGGGCCTGGGCAAGATGAATCCTGCCGATCCGCAGGAAAGCTATTCCATGAGTGTCCTGGCAGCCAAGCTGGCCCGCGAGGTGAACGGGGTGAGCATGATCCACGGCAAGGTGTCAAGGAATATGTTTAACGACCTCTATCCGGGCTATTTTCCAGAAGAATTGCATATCGAACACGTAACCAATGGCGTGCACTTCGGCAGCTGGACCAGCAAAGAGTGGCAGGAACTTTACAAAAAAGCTTTTGGCGATAAATACCTGGAGGATGTATCGGCCCCCGATCCATGGCAGGAGATCATGCAGTGGCCCGATGAGGAGATATGGGCCTTGCGTAACAAGCTTCGCAAAAGACTGCTGCAGTACATTGAGCAGCGGCTGCTGGATAACCTCTCGCGGCGGCAGGAAACACCCCGCAAGATTTACCAGCTGATGGAAGCGGTGAATGAAAACACGCTCACCATTGGCTTTGCCCGGCGGTTTGCCACCTACAAAAGGGCACGCTTGCTTTTCAATGACCTGGAGAGGCTGGCGCGAATCGTCAACAAGGCTGATATGCCGGTGCAGTTCGTTTATGCCGGCAAAGCCCACCCGGCCGATAAAGCCGGGCAAGAGCTGATCAGGCATATCATGGAGATCAGCCGGAAAAAAGAATTCCTCGGCAAGATCCTCTTCCTGGAGGACTACGACATGGAACTGGGACGCGAACTGGTCAAGGGGGTGGATGTGTGGCTCAACACCCCCACCCGCCCCATGGAGGCCTCCGGCACCAGCGGCCAGAAGGCTGCCTTAAACGGTGTGCTGAACTTCAGCGTGATGGACGGATGGTGGGCCGAAGGTTACAGGGACGAGGCCGGTTGGAAATTAAAAGAGGAGAAGACGTTTGAAAACCAGGATTTCCAGAATGAGCTGGATGCCGAAACGGTATACAACATCCTGGAATTGGAAATCGCCCCCATGTTCTACCAGCGCAACGAGGCAGGTGTGCCGGAAGAGTGGGTTCGCTGGATCAAAAACAACATAGCCCAGATCGCACCGCATTATACCAACAAGCGTATGATGGACGACTACTTTGAGCTCTTCTATGACAAGCTCTTCGTGTCATCAGAAAAAATGCAGCGCGATGACTACCTGATGGCCCGCACCATGGTACAATGGAAAAACAAGGTGCTGGATGCATGGGACAAAGTCAGTGTGGCAGACAGGAAGCTGATGAATAATTCCGGCAAATCGCTTTTGCTTGGAGACCCGTTCACCGCTGAGCTGACGCTTAATGTGGGATCGTTGAAGGCATCCGATTTTGGTGTCGAAGTGGTCTTCGTCCAGAAGTCACCCGATGGGAGCCGCGAGATTGTCTCTGTTTATGAGATGGAGCAAGTGAAGGCGGAAAAGAAAAAGGTGACCCTGAGGTGTGAAATCCCTGCCCAACGTACCGGCGTATTCAACTACGCCTTCAGGATGTTCCCCAAGCACCCCGAATTGGCACACAGGCAGGACTTCAGCCTGATCAGGTGGCTTTAGCCTGCAGGTTAGTTGTGTATGCAGCAATTACTTTGTACCTTCATACACCCTTTTTAAAACAACATTATTCAAGACAAAAACTGACATGATGAAGCTATTGGAAGGAAAGACAGCCCTGGTGACAGGTGGTTCCAGGGGCATTGGCCGGGCCATCGCCCTGGCATTTGCAAGCCATGGGGCCCACGTGGCCTTCTCTGACCTGGCCTATGATGACCAGGCCAAGGCACTGGAGTCCGAGATCAGCGACCTGGGTGTAAAGGCACGGGCTTATGCATCGGACGCCAGCAGCCTGGAGGAAAGCGAGCTTTTGGTAACAAAGGTGGTGGAAGAATTTGGCGGGCTGGACATCCTGGTCAACAATGCGGGGATTACCCGGGATACACTGATGATGCGCATGACCGAAGAGATGTGGGACGATGTGATCAGGGTGAACCTAAAATCCGCTTTCAACCTGACCAAGGCCGTACAACGCACCATGCTGAAGCAACGCAGCGGCAGCATCATCAATATGAGCTCAGTGGTGGGCATTGGGGGCAATGCAGGCCAGGCAAACTATGCCGCCTCCAAAGCCGGCATGATTGGCTTTACAAAGTCCATCGCCCAGGAGATCGGTGCCCGCAATATCAGGGTCAATGCCATCGCCCCTGGCTTTATAGAAACAGAGATGACTGCCAGGCTGCCGGAGGAGGTGAAGAAGGAATGGGCAGAGAAAATTCCGCTCAAGCGCGCCGGACAAGCAGAAGACGTGGCCAATGTGGCGGTCTTCCTGGCCTCTGACCTGGCTTCTTACGTGACCGGCCAGGTGATCACTGTCTGCGGCGGCATGAGCACTTGATGACCTTTTTGAAAGACCCAGATGGTATCTTTTCCTGGAGAAAGGGGCCTTTGGCAAAGTGCCCGCTCCCATGCCTTCTCCCCGGTGGTGACGAGTGCTGACAACCTTTCAACGGTTCGCTAAAAAACAAAGATCTGTGAAATGCATTGCAGGCAAGTCCATGTATTACAGTTCAAGAACCTGGAAGAGCTCAAAGTAGTGCTTTCGCCCAAGTTCAATTGCTTTGCCGGTCACAATGGGGCGGGGAAAACCAATGTACTGGACGCCATCTACTACCTCTCGTTTTGCAAGAGCTTTACCAACCCGGTGGACACCCAAAACATTCGTTTTGAAGGGGACTATTTCGTCATACAGGGAGACTACCAGGTGAATGGACGTGAGGATAGCCTCTACTGCGGATTCAAAAGGGGCCAGCGCAAGGTGTTTAAGCGAAACAAAAAGGAGTACGACCGCCTCTCTGACCATATCGGCCTTTATCCGCTGGTTCTGCTTAGTCCGGCCGATGCCAGGCTGATACTGGGTGGAAGTGACGAGCGCCGAAAATTTGTGGATGGGGTAATTGCCCAATACAATAAGGAGTACCTGCACCAGCTCATCGCTTACAATAAGGCGCTTCTGCAAAGAAACACGCTCCTAAAGTCCTTTGCTGAACGGAGGCGATTTGATGCAGATGCACTGGAGATATGGGATGAACAACTCATCACCCACGGCAAGTATATTCACGATAAACGGCAGGAGTTTTTCACCTCTTTTGTACCCGTTTTCAGGAAGTACTATGCCTTTTTGTCGGGGGGAATGGAGGAAACCAGCCTGCATTACCTTTCCGGCCTGCACGACGGCGACTATCGTGACCAGCTGCAGGCTGCCGTTGAAAAAGACCGCATCGCCCAGTATACAACGGTGGGCATACACAAAGATGAGTTGTCATTTCTTATTCACGGTGAGCCGATCAAACGCTTTGGCAGCCAGGGGCAGCAAAAATCCTTCATCGTGGCATTGCGACTGGCGCAGTTTAGCTTCACCAGGGAGATCAAGGGGGTCAGGCCCCTGCTCTTGTTTGATGACATATTTGATAAGCTGGATGAATCCAGGGTCAGTCAGCTCATGCACCTGGTCAGCGAAGAGGACTTCGGACAGGTTTTTGTCACCGATACGGACTCCCGGCGCCTGGAAGGGCTATTTCGCTCCATACCCTCTGAATGCAAAATTTTTACCATGGAAAGAGGGGTGGTGGAGAGCGCCCGGACACTGAATGCAAGCAACTGATTATTCACGCCATGGCCAAATCGAATGAAAGACCACTTGGTGAGCTCATCCGGGAGGTGCTCAAAAGGCATCGCCTGGAGGGCAAGTTGAGCGAAACGCGCATCCGGTCTTCCTGGTCCGCCCTGGTGGGACCACATATCGATAAATACACTGAAAGAGTCACACTGAGAGGTTCACAGCTGACCGTCTATCTCCGCTCTTCGGTCCTGAGAAATGAGTTGGCTTTTGCCAGGGAGAAGCTCGTGGCCGGGATCAACGAGGATTTGGGTAAGGACCTGGTCAGCGACATCCTGTTCATGTAGGCTTATGCCGCACCAGCCTTAACTCCAGCCTGCTTTTACGTATCCCTTCCACCCTGGCCTTCACACGCTGCATGCGGCCATAATGGGCGGCCTCCTCCCCGGTAAGGTGAACTTTTGTTTCTTCCCCATGGCAGTCTTCCAGCACCAGCACTTTCTGCCTGAACCCATCAGAAAACAACAGTTCTTCCATGTGCTTCACATCAAAATGGTAGGTGCTTCCAAGCTGATAGCAAGGGTGCTCCGGCTCAAGGAAGTAAAAGCCTTCGGAAGAGAACTTATCCACGCGACAACGGATTCGCTGACCCGTTTTGAAGCCGTAATGGGTGTAATACTTCTTCCTGAGGCGGTGCTTGTTTCCGTTGTCATCTTCAAGGATGTAATAGGCGGCATTCTCCCTGGGGTCGATTTTTTGATCTGCAATGCGGAACCAATAGCTTTCACCATTTACAAAGGGCAGCTGCCGGGGTCTTTCATCGTCGGGGACAAGGTATAGCCGGCCCTTTTTAATCCGTTTCAATCTGCACCTGAGTGTCTCCGGCGGATGATCCCACAGGGCTTTGTCCGACGTGCTGACCTCCCAGGTTTTTCCATGGATATCCTTAACCAAAAAGTACCACTGGTCCTCGCCACACAGGTCTTTGCGATGCCCCCTGCATAAGACGTCGAATCCGTACACCGCCCCTTCCCTGTAAAAGGGGTGCAGTGGTTCAAGAAATATCCGGCCGTTGCAATTGATCCTGTCCACGCGGCACAACAATTCCTGGCCATCCCTGAAACCGTAGTGTGTGTAAAATGCGGCGGGGACAAGTACCTTATAGGCGTTGGGGTCTTCCATCACATAATGGTGATCCCCCTCACCGAGGGATATGGTTTTAAGGAGCCGGAAAGTGTACGTCTCACCTTCCGCCAGGCGGGCATTTGGGATCTTTACAGGGCGTATTTCCATGAACAATCAGAGGAGGCTGTGTGACTGAATAATGTGACCACCTTTCTCTTCAATCCTGTCCTTCATTTTCTGAAATCCATCCTGGTCAATGGCTTTGGTGGCGTCCTCCACCACCCAGGTGTCAAAACCCTCATTGATGGCGTCCAGTGCCGAGAAGGCAACACAAAAGTCTCCGGCCAGACCCACCACATATAACTCTGTCACGCCACGCCCCCTGAGGTAATCCCCCAGTCCCGTGCGCTTCAGGTGTTCGTTATCAAAAAATGCACTGTAACTGTCGATCCCTGGATCCATCCCTTTTCTGAAGATGGCTTCCACACGTTCCATGGACAGTTCCCCGGCCAGGTCGGCTCCATGGCTTCCCTGTACACAGTGGTCTGGCCATAGGATCTGCTCTGATTCGCCCAGCAGGACGGTGTCAAAGACCTTTTTTCCATTGTGGGATGAAGCAAAACTTTGGTGCTCAACAGGATGCCAGTCCT
>SKNE01000267.1 GCA_007120675.1 Bacteroidales bacterium | reverse complement strand
TTGATGCATGCAGCGATTATTCAATATTATCAATACGCCTTAACTTAACCAGCCTGATGCTTTTCTGAGGCGATCAGCTTCCTGGCCGACTCTTCCCGCCACCACCACAGGGCAAACACCATCAAGGCAAACACCACATTCCAAACCACATCGTGCAATAGGTCAACCATGTCCGGCCTGTAGGATCCGACAAAACCCACCGCCAGGAAGCGGAAGTTGTTGATGACGAAAATGCCCAGCAGGATCGTCACCAAACTGGTCAGCTTGTGCCTGAGCGGCCACCTGGAAAAGGCCACCACGGCCACGCCAAAGATATAAAAGGTGTAGGCCGTGCATTCCATGATCACCATCAGCGGAAAGCCATTCACGGATAGGAAAGGGACGTTGCGCATTTCCACGGGCAAAAACAGGATCTTTCCGAACCAATAGGCCGAATGCGTGGTAAACGATATAAAAAAAGCGTTGAACGGTTTCTGGATAACCGGAATGTGCACCAGGATATTCACCACCAGCCACGCCAGGATCGCAAAAAAAAGTGGCTTGAGGCTTTGTATCAACAAGCGACGCCGGGCTTGCTGCTTCGATTTGGCGAGCTGGCGCCGGGCCTGTTCTTTTCTTTTTTCTTTTGGTTTTCCCATGGACGGTCTCAAATGGGTGTCACGGTGTAATCGATGACGGCAATATCAGCAAAGCCTTTTTCGGGGGATAAAATTACAGATATTTTTTTTACCCCCATCAGCCGATTGCAATTGCTTGGGCAGATTCCCCCATGCCGCACACTTCGTCCTGGGATCAAAAAAAGATTTACTTTCGCACCATGACAACATTACCAGAATATTCGGATATCATCCAGGCGCAGCGCAGGCTGAAGGGTGTGGTCAAGCACACCACGCTGGAACACAGCAAATCCTTTTCCGCCTTCTCAGGTGCCCGGGTCTTCATGAAACTGGAAAACCTGCAGTCGACGGGTTCATTCAAGGTGCGGGGGGCCTATAACAAACTGAGCTGCCTGCCGGAGGCCAGCCTGCGAAAGGGGGTGGTCTGCGCCTCAGCCGGCAACCACGCCCAGGGCGTTGCCTTTGCCGCCGGCCTGCTTGACGTGAAAGCCACCGTCTTCATGCCGGTGTTCACCCCACCGCTCAAGGTGATCGCCACCAGGGCCTATGGTGCCGACGTGGTGCTTGAAGGAGATACCTTCGATGATGCCATGGCGGCAGCCTCCCGCTTTGCAGAAAAGAGCGGCGCCTGCATTGTCCACGCCTTCGACGACCCGCATATCATCGCGGGACAGGGAACCATCGGCCTGGAGATTTTTCATGACCACGATGCGGTGCAGGACGTGGTGGTGCCCATCGGCGGAGGGGGCATGATCGCAGGCATCGCCATCGCCCTCAAAGAGATGAACCCGGATATACGTATCATCGGCGTGGAGGCTGAGGGTGCCCGCTCCATGGGACTTTCCCTGGAGAAAGGCAGGCCGGAGAAGCTCAAAAGCATGCAAACCATCGCCGACGGCATCGCGGTCAAACAACCGGGCAAACTGACCTTTGAGGCCATCCGCAAGTACGTGGATGACATATGGGTGGTCAACGATTCCGAGATTGCCCACGCGGCCTACCTCCTGCTTCAGCGGGCCAAGATCCTGGCCGAACCTGCAGGGGTGGCATCCATGGCGGCCGTGTTGAGGAACAAAGCCAGCCTGGCGGACAGGGTCGTCGTACCGGTGATCAGCGGCGGAAACATCAATATGGGCCTGCTGGAACAGATCCTGGAAAAGGGGATGATGGAGGAGGGACTCAGGGCACGCATCGCCGTGCTGATTCCCGATGTGGCCGGCGAACTCAAATCCATCATCAGCATCCTGGAAACACTGCGCGCCAGTATCAACGACATCACCCACGAACG
Organism: Bacteroidales bacterium; assembly: GCA_007120675.1. Lineage (GTDB taxonomy): Bacteria > Bacteroidota > Bacteroidia > Bacteroidales > UBA7960 > PUPG01. The sequence continues at coordinate 9,124 of SKNE01000267.1, read as the reverse complement.
GTCCATCACCACCGTGCCCGTTGGCTATGTCCTGGTGACCATCACATTCAACCTGCGCGAAAGCTCCCAGCTGGACACCATCTGCCAGGCATTGGAGGGTAAGATGAAGCGGTATGAAGTGCTCACCTAAGGTCAGCGGTCCTGCCGCAGCTTCCTTGCAGACGAACATGCTCAGACAATACGCACAACCTCCCTGTGTAGGGCCCCCCGGTGACCTTCAAAGCGGGCATCACGATAGATATCCGCCAGCAGCCCGCTGAATGCCAGCAGATCCCGGGTAACGGTTCCAGGCATGTTGGCCCACAGCAGGCCATTGGCGGGGATTCCCGGGTTGACCGGACTGCCTTCCCGGCCCATCTCAGCCAGGATGAGCTCTGCCCCATTGATTGGTCCTGAGCCCTTCAGCCTGTGGTGGAATAACTGCCTGAGCCCCTCTTTTTCGGACAGGCTGTGAAAGCCGTACCAGAGCAAGGTGCGCAATCCCCTGCGGACACAGGCGGCGAACACGTCCAGGTAGTCGAAGCCTTCCGGACCAGGTTGATCGATGTAATAGGGGTCGATCAGCACGAAGGCCTCCCCTGGCAGATCGGGCAGGACCTTCATCAGCCCACCCCTGGAATCCTCCCGGCGCAGCTCCGTTAACGCGTCCAGCTTCAGTCCGGCAGCATAGCGCCTGATATTGTCCAGCGCTGCTGCTTCAATATCAAAGAACAGAAAGCGGCTGGCAGTCTTGTTTAACAGCTGCATGGCCAGTCCGGGGGACCCGGTGTAGCGGCCCTGCTCCGCGGCCCTTTTCTCAAGCTGGTAGTAGTGGGACCGGCAGAGTGGGGGGACCACCGCAGCCTGGGCCAGGAAGTGACAGATCCCATAAAGTTGTCCGGGACTGCCATCCAGTTTGTACGAGGCGCTGGCCGCGTTGCTCTCCACGTAAACGGGAACTTGCTCCAGGGCCAGGATATGGCACAGGGCCAGGTGCTTCCATACATCGGCGTAGTTTCCAAAGTGGCTGAAGGGCATGGCGCTTTTTTCGGTAAATATAATCAGAAATGCCTTTTACGGTTGCCTGCTGAACACTCCGGAATCACAGGCGGCAGGTAACCCGGGCTATAGCAGCTCATTCCTTTCTCACCGCTTCGGCAGGCTGCAGCCGGGTGGCCTTACGGGCCGGGTAGATGGACGCAAGGATGGCAAAAAAGACCACCATGCCGGTTACCTTGAGGTAATAGCTGATGGTGAGCTCGGGATAGATGTAGGGGGAAAAGCCGAAGTCACGCAGGGCCTCTCCGCCGATGACGGCCAGGTCGATGCCGGCGGTGTGCAGCCAGTTCACCAGCACAATGGAAGCCAGCAATCCGGCGGCTCCCCCGGTGAGGGAGAGAAAGACGGTCTCCAGCACAACCATCATGAAGATCCGTAGCCTGCTCATCCCCACCGATAGCAGCATGCCCAGTTCGCGGGTGCGCTCCATGACCGACATCAGGATGGTGTTCAGTATGCCGAAGGCCACACCCAGCAGGATGATGGCCACGATCCATACAAGGCTTGCCTCCGTATACTCAACCACAAACAGCAGGTCGGGGGCCATCTCCTGCCAGCTCCTCACCAGCAGGTCCGGGAATGCCTTTTTCAGTTCACCGGCCACGGAAGGGGTGTCCCTGTCGTGATGCAGGCGGACAGCCATTTCGGTGACCAGGTCGCTTTTCCCCAGGAGCTCGTTGAAACGGGTGGCCTCGACAAAGAGCGTGCCTTTTTCATAGCTGGTGGAAGAGGTCCTGAAGATCCCTTCCACCCGGAATGAAGCACTCACCATCTCCCCTTCCATGTCCTGGAAAGTGAGGACGATGCGTGAGCCAATGCCGCTTCTGAGCTCCCGGGCCAGTTCACGGCCAATGACCACCGCGGGCAGGCGCCCACCTTCCGTAAAAAAATGGCCCTCCTCCAGCTGCTCATGAAAACCTGTTGTTTCCCGCTCCGCTGCAGGGTCGATGCCAAGGATGCGGACACCCCCGGCCAGGTGGGCCGAGGCCACCATGCCGTCGGTGACACTGCGCGGCGACACCGCGGCGACAGCCGGGTGCCTGCCCAGCTGCTCCGCGATCTCCCCTGCCCCCTCTATGTACTTGCGCACCTCCCTGTCGGCCACAAAACCAGGGTGGTGCATCTGGATGTGCGACAACTGCCTCTGGATGGTCTCCTCCACGGTCTGGTTCATCATGCCGATATAGGCTGAAGACAGGAAATTTCCTCCCAGCAGTCCAAACGAAATGGTCACCATGATCACCAGGCTGCGCCGTTTGTTGCGCCAGATGTTCCGCCAGGCTATCTTGTAAATCATTGTCATTATCAGGGTTTATGTCAGGCACACCCAGGGGGGTAAATTATCAGCACCCTCACCGCACCGCCTCCTGTATGTCCAGGGCAAACACCTTACGCACCATGTACAGGCCGATCACCAGGGTGATCACAAAGATATTCACGGCTTGCTGAACAAAAATGGCCGGGTCCATCAAAAAGGGGAAAACAGGTTCCATCCCAAAATCCATGATATAATTGGCCATCTCCCCTTTAAAGCGCAGTGGATGGTGATGAAAGATCAATACCAGGGGAAAAGAAGCCACAATGCCGGCCAGCGCACCCAACAGGCCTATGAATATGGTTTCGGCCATACTCACCAGCGCCAGCTGGCGACGCTTCATGCCCAGCGACAGCAAGATGCCGTATTCGTGCATCCGTTCGTACACCATCATGAGCATGGTGCCGAAGATGCCAAAGCCCACGATGAGGTAAAACACCCAGGTGATCCCCGTATACACGGTATTCTGCATGGAGATCAGTCCCAGGATGTCGGGCATGAGCTCATCCCAGGTGCGGACCCGGAGCCACTCATTGTCCAGCCGCTCCGCCATCTTGCGGGCAAGGGGCTGGATCACCCGTTCATCCTCCACCATGATGATCAGGTTGGTGAGCCTGCCCTCGGCGGCGAAGAAGTGCTGAGCCTGCTCCAGGGGAAGAAAGACCATGGTGTTGTTTGTTTCCGGCAGGATGAACTCAATGATGCCCTCCACAGGGTACATGCCTGCTGCCGTCACCCCCTGGAACCCCTGTCCGATCAGGGCAATGCTATCACCCATCTCCAGGTCCAGTAACTGGGCCAAACCGCTGGCCACCACGGCATGGCGATCGCCGGCACCAAACATCTTCCCCGCCGTGACATCCCCCGACAGCCTTCGTAAGCGGTCTTCCTGTTCCGGCACGATGCCGCTGACCATCACAGGCCGGGAGCTCATATCCCTGGCCGCAAGGGCAAAGCCCCGGATCCTTGGCACATAATAGGCCATCTCCTCCCCGAAGAAGGCCAATACCTCCTTCAGCTCATCATCCAAGAGAAAGCTATGATCCAGGGAGGGCTCATCCATGTAGTCCACATCCTGTATCTGCAGGTAGCCTGTCTCCTGGCGGATCATGCTTTCCCGCAGCTGCTGCTGAAATCCGCCGGCAAAGGACAACAGGCCGGAGGCCAGCAGCACGGCGAACAGCACCGAGCTGACAGTGATCAGCGTACGGCGCTTGTTGCGCCACAGGTTTCGCCAGGCCAGGATGAGCAGCATATCCGGAAGATTACCAGGTCAATAGGGTGGGCCTAATTTACAGCATTACCGGGAGTCTTGCAAGTGTCAGTGGACAATCATACGCCGTCCGCCTCCGCCACCACCGCGATGGGCGCCGTCAAAGACGTTCAGCTCACGGTTCAGCGAATAGGTGAAGCTGAGCAGGAAATAGCGTCCCAGCGAGTTGCTCACCTGCCGCTCTATGAAGTTGACATCCACCCGCTGGGTGATCCCCAGGTCCTGGTCCAGCAGATTGTAGCCGGTAAGGCGAAGCTCCCCGGCGTTGTTGCGCAGGAACTGCCGTGAGAAGCCAAAATCCAGCATGGGGATCTCCCGGTCAAAGGCATCGGTGCGCCCCTGGTACACCTGGTAGCGAAAGCCCAGGTTCAGGCGGTAGTACTTCAGGAAACGCCAGTCGGTCTCAACCCCGTAGGTCTGATTCAAAAAGGCTTGTTCCAGGCTGCTGAACTCGTAAGCGGTGAGCTGCTGGTTCACATTGGCCGTAAGGTGCGCATTGAAGTCGTCGCCGGGTCTGAAGGTCAGGCGCGCATTGGCACCCAGGATGTTGTTACTGATTCGCTGGCTGACCTCATTGAGGATGTCGGTGCTTTGCAGGTGGCTGAGGGTGGTGCCCAGCATCATGCGCGATTTGAGCCGTTCGATGCCAAAGTTCATGTTGAAGTTGCCACGCAGGTTCAGGTTGTTGTCGGTGTTCACCGGCATGATGGTGCGGATCAGCTGCTCGTCAACCGTCACCGCATTGGTGATGGCATTGCTGACGTATTCGGCCGTCACAAAAGTGAAGAAACCAAAGGAGTTCAAGGGGTTGAAGGTGTTGTACCTGATTTGTGCCCTGCTGCGGTAAGCGGGACGCAGGTTTGGGTTCCCCTGGTAAATGTTGAGCGGGTCGCGGTTGTCCACCAGCGGCTGCAACTGGAGGAGCGAGGGCTCCTGTACGCTGGTCTCTATGTCGGCCATCAGCCGCCTGAAGCCGCTGAACTCGTAGTTAAAGCGCAAGACCGGCAGGACGTTGAGATAGCTGCCTTCCACCGGGATATCCTGGGTGACGATCTCGCCCTTGAGCGAAGAAGCCTGCAGGCTGGCCCCCAGGGTGATGTTGTATGCGTCGCGGTTCAGTCTGAAATTAAGGCCGCCGCGCTGGTACAGGTAAGTATTGTGATAGATGTTGGTGAGCTGTTCATTGGGCAGCTCCTGGTCCCCCTCCAGGTCAAAGACCCGCTGGTCCACTTCATTGCGGTTTTGGGTCAGGCGATAGTTGACTTCCAGGTAGCGCCTGTTGCCAAGGGGCTCCGTATAGGAGGTGTTGAAGCCCAGGGAGCGGTTCATGCTTTCCTGGAAATTCTTTTGCAGGATGGTTTCGTACTCGGGGGTTTCCCTGTAAAACACATTCTCTGCCTCCAGGCTGCCCTGCATGTCGTTGTCGCTGTATTGCGCATTGATGCCGAAGGTGAGGGTGCGCCCCGGAAGGCCCAGGCGTTGCCGCCACAGCAAGCTGGAGTTGATGCTTTGGCTCGAGCCATCCACCAGGCTGGATTGCTCGCTAGCATTCTGCAGTCTGCCGGTGAAGGAGTGCGTATAGCTGTCGCTCTCCTGCTGGCTGTCTGAGCGATTGAAGCTGGCATTGGCCGTCAGCACCAGGCTGCTGTTGTCACTGAGCTCGTGTTCCATGCGGGTATTGAGCCGGTGGTTGTGGCTGTTGTTCTCCTGCCTCGACACCTGCATGAAATCGTAATTACCGCCCGGCAGGAAGTTCTCCCGCTCGGTGTCTCTCTGGATGTCGTGGTCCAGCTGGTTAAAAAAGTAACTGGCGTTGACGTCGGTATGTTCCCTGAGGGTCCGGTTAAGGTTCAGTCCTGCTGCCCATGATGTCATGATGCCGTTGGTACCTGGCCGTCCGTCGGCGCTGATGGGGATGCCACCCGTGTTGCCCATCATCGCACCTCCCCGGCCACCTCCCCCGCTCAGCAAGCTTTGTGTTCCCCCGCTGAAGTTCATGTATTCGCTGATGCTGAACCCCTGCTGGTTCAGGTTATTGGCCATGGCAAGGAGCGACAGCTGACCCTTGGCATCGAAGCGATTGATGTTGCTTCGACCCTGGTAATGGTCCTCCGGCCCGTACCCCAGGGTGGTGTTGCCGAACATCCCCTGGCGGTGCTCCTCCTTGAGCTCCAGGTTCATGGTCCGCTCACGCTGACCATCGTCAATGCCCGTGAAGCGGGCCTGCTCTGAGCGCTCGTCAAAAACGTGCACCTTCGATACCGCTTCGGCCGGCAGGTTTTGTGTGGCCATCCGGGGGTCGCGCCCAAAGAACTCCCGCCCATCCACCAGGACCCGGCGCACCTGCTCCCCCTGGGCAATCACATTGCCTTCTGTGTCCACCTCGATGCCCGGCATGCGGCGTATGAGGTCTTCCACCACTTCGTTGGGACGCACACTGAAAGCCAGGGCATCGTACTCTATGGTGTCCCCCCTTACCCGCATGGGGATCCGCTCCTGCTGGACGGTCACCTCATCCAGCAAGGTGCGCACATCCTGCAGCTCAATGTCGCCCAGGCTCAGCAGGTCCCCCTCAGGGGGGTCCAGAGGCAGGGTCAGCGTGGCAAAGCCCACATAGGATATGCGTAGCAGGTAGGGCGTGGCTGCCAGGCTGGGGATGCGGAACGCACCCGCCACGTCGGTCAGTCCGTAATTCACCATGGTGGAATCGCTGGCCTGGAGAATCAGCAGGGTGGCATTGGGGAGTCCCTCACCACCGCTATCGGTCAGCCGCCCTTCCAGCGTATAGGTCTGTGCCAGTGCAAAATGGGACACCATCCACAGTCCCACGAAAAACAAGCATCTCTTCATCTATGTTTCGGAATTATTGGTGATTAAACCGGTGCCTGGACCCGCCTCCGTCAGAAACGCAAGCCTCCCCTGCCGCCCATTCGTTCCCTCTGCTCTTCAACCATTTCGCGAAACTCCTCGCGGCTCATCCGCTCACCACGATCCGGTTTGCGTAGCTCGCCGCGGCGCAGGGGACGCTCTTCAACCTCCCGGGCTACCCATACGCGCTCGCCATTGTTGATGTCTACGGCCAGCACCGTGCCGGGCAGGGTCACAAAACGATCCGGTCCGAGGAAGGGCTGTATGTGGGGCGTGAACCAGGCGGTGATCTCCTGTCCCTGGACGGTGTCGTTGTACCACGCCATCATGCACATATACCCGGCGATCTCCATCTGTTCACTGCCAATGCGCCACGGCATGATATCCAGCTCTTCGGAAATAAGGTAATTCCTCCCCATGAAGTCCTGCAAAACGGTCACCACACGCTCTTCCTTGTCGATATGCGTTTCAGTTCGGGGCGTCCGCATCATCATCCGCATGCCACCGCCGCCACCGCCACCCCGGGCACCTGATTCAGCTTCCACATCTTCTTCAGGCCGGTAAAGGCTTTCCCTTTCATTGAAAAACAGCTCAAAGTGGTCGGTGCGGTACTGGGGGATCATGGCCTTCAGTTCTTCCCGCTCGGGAGGGATGTTGCGATGCACGTCAATGGTCACCTCGTACCGGATGACCCCTTCACTGATCTGGGCCGTCAGCGAGCCAAAAAGGCACAAGCCCGCCAGCGTCAATAGCCATTGCTTCATTGTTTGCGTGTTTTAAAATAAAACCACCAGGGATATCTGTACTGTCTGTATCATGGTTCAGCCAGGGGCAACCATTAACAGACCTCCCAACTTAGACCACTTTCCTGGCCATTGGTTTAAGAAGGGAGAAAAATGATTTGGCGGGAGGCAGACGGGCCGGTGCCCATGAGGGGTCACCGCAGCCTGGGCGGCGGCTCGGCCAGATCGGTCAGCGGACACACCAGCGCCGGCCAAGTGGCCGGCTCAGCCAGGCTGGCCGGGTACGACTGCGTTGACCAGGTGTCGGTTCGGTCAGACCGGGCAGACAAGACTGCGCACACCAACTTCCGGCTCAGTCAGGCTGGCCGGAACGGTTGATGATCCGGAGGGCATCCTCCTTTTGGAAGGGCTTACCAACAAAAGCGTCGGCACCTGCCTTCAGCGCCATTTCTTCGTCTTCGGGCAAGGCATAGGCCGATTGTACGAGGACAAAGAGATCAGGCTTGATATCCTTGATCTGCCGGGTGGCCTCCAGCCCATCCATGACGGGCATCTTGAGGTCCATGATCACCAGGTCAAAATGCTCCTTTTCCACCTGCTCTAAGGCCTGCCTGCCATTGGTGACCCAGGTGTGGTAAGCCCCCTCACTGGCAAGCAGCTCGCTGAGATAGAGATAGCTCACCTTGTCATCTTCGGCGATGAGCACCCGCTTGTTTTCCAGCAACTGGTGACCCGGTGAGGCGTTGGTTGTTTCTTCTTCCGACTGTTCTTCTACGCCATAAAAGACGCTTTCCGGCAAATCGAGGGAGAAGGTGGACCCGGATCCCGGCTGGGATTCAACGCGGATCCGGTATCCAAGCAGTTCAGCCAGCCCCATGGAGATGGACAAGCCAAGGCCCGTGCCCCCATAAAAGTCTTCCGTGAACGCCTCCTTCTGCCAGAACCTGTCAAACATGGCCTGATGGTATTTCCTTTCAATGCCGATGCCTGTATCCCGCACATTAAATGAAAAGCCGCCCTCCTCCCGTTTGACAAATAACTCCACCACGCCCTGATGCGTGAACTTCATGGCGTTAGCCAGGAAATTGGACAGGATCTGGTAGAGCTTATCCTTATCGGTCCTGACTTTAAGGCCTGCCAGTCCGTCGTAGATCTTTGTTTCAAACACCAGCCCCCTGGTGTCAGCACTGGCAGCAAACAGGTGTTTAAAATAGGCAACGACCTCACCCAGGCGGAACACCGACAGCCTGGGTTTGAGCAATCCGCTCTCTATCTGGGATATCTTAAGCACATCGTCCACCACGGCCAACAGGCGGTTTGAGGAGGAGAGGACAATCTCTAAGTAGTCGTTTCGTTGTTTGGGACTGAGCTTTTCGTGGTTCTTCAGCAGGGAACAAAAGCCGGTGATGCCATTGAGCGGAGTGCGGATTTCGTGGGACATGTTTTGGAGGAATGTCGTTTTGAGCTTGTCGTTCTGCTCCGCAATGGTCTTTGCCGAAATCAGCTCCTTTTCCGCCATGTCCTGCTCCACGGCCAGTCCGGCAATCCTGGTCGACCATTCCAGCGCACGGATGTTCTCTTCTGTGGGGAGTCCGGCCTGGCTGCTGTAGTTGGCGATGGTCCCCAGCAAACGACCGTCCGAGGAGAAGAATGGCTGCGACCAGCACGCTTTGAGCCCGTATTTATCCGTCACCCTGATATAATCGGTATAAGGCAGCCATCGGGGGTCTTCGGCGATATTGGCCACGGACACGCGCTGGCGGTGGTAGGCGGAGGAACCACACGAGCCCACATCGGGACCTACGGGCAGCCCGGGCTTTAGGAGGTCATTGTATTCATCGGGCAGGCTGGGAGCCGCTGCATGGTAAAGCTTTTCGGTTTGTTTAT
>SKNE01000116.1 GCA_007120675.1 Bacteroidales bacterium | reverse complement strand
CGCATCCGGCACATCCCGCAGGCCCCGCAGACCCAGCCATTCCCAAAGATTCCTCTGGCCAGCCTTTACCTGAAGGGGATGCGAGAGATGTTTCAGGCAGGGAGTTGACAGGGGACCCTTCCGGGGATGGCAGAAGTGACTCGGTGGAAGCCATTCGGGATAGGGAGCAGTGGAGCCGCCGGCTTTACGCACAGAAATCGAAAAACGTAGTGTGGCAGCCTTCGGGTGTGTCGCGCGAGCTGCGTGAACGACGCTTCGGACACAAAAGCATGGTGATCTGGCTGACGGGCATTTCCGGGTCGGGCAAGACCACGATCGCCAACGGACTGGAACTCCTTCTCTGGGAGGAGGGTAAGCAGACCGTCATCCTGGACGGCGACATGATGCGTCACGGACTCACCGGCGACTTGGGATTCAGTCCGGAAGACAGGCGCGAAAACATCCGCCGAGCCGCACACACTGCCCGCGCATTCCTGGAAAACGGCCACATCGTGATCTGCGCGTTCGTGTCGCCCTATGTGGAAGACCGTGAGATGGCCCGCGAGATCATCGGTCCCAGCGACTTCTTCGAGATCTACGTCCATTGCGACCGGCAGATAGCCATTGAACGGGACCCCAAGGGACTTTATGCCAAGGCCAGCAAAGGCCAGATCAAAGGGCTCACCGGTTACGACGCCCCCTATGAGGCACCCCTTCAGCCCCTCATCAAGCTCAACACCGACCGGATGAGCGTCGACGAGGCCATCGCCAGCCTTCGCAGGAAACTGTTGCTGTGACAAGGTTGTTAATAAACACCTCCTCCGTAAGGAAAAAAGCATGGGTGAACTGCCCAACGTAAACACATTGAAGCCCTGTTCGCTAATGAGCTGAACGACTGGTCAATCGACGAAAGCGTTTGGCCACAAAACAGGACATACCAGATGTTCACCGAATGGTTCCACGTGGAGGCACACTCCATGGTGCTGGACCTCGAGGCCGGTCCCCTGGATAAGGAAGCCGATTACTGAACCATTCAAGTCGTTGCCGGTCCCCTGGACAAAGAGGCTGATTACTGAATCATTCAAGTCGTTTTAACACCAAAGGAATCATGAAAACCGCCCTCATCACTGGAATCACCGGACAAGACGGCAGCTACCTCACCGAGCTGCTGCTGGACAAAGGCTACACGGTGCACGGCATCATCCGCCGGAGCAGTTCCTTTAACACTTTCCGCATCGATCACCTGTACAACAACCCGGAGCTGCTGAACAAACGCCTTTTCCTGCATTACGGCGACCTGACCGACTCCAGCAACCTGAACCGCCTGGTGGAAAAAGTGAGTCCGGACGAGATCTACAACCTGGGCGCCCAAAGCCACGTGCAGGTGAGTTTTGAGGTGCCGGAATATACCGCCGAGGTGGATGGGGTGGGAACCCTGCGGTTCCTGGACGCCATCAAGGAAACCGGCATCAAGACCCGTTTCTACCAGGCGTCCACTTCGGAGCTGTACGGGCTCGCCCAGGAAGTCCCCCAAAATGAGAAGACCCCCTTTTATCCGCGCAGTCCCTATGCGGCAGCCAAGCTGTATGCCTACTGGATCGTGGTCAACTACCGGGAAGCTTACGGGCTGTTCGCCTGCAACGGCATCTTGTTCAACCACGAAAGTGAGCGCCGCGGCAAGACCTTTGTGACCCGCAAGATCAGCGTGGCGGTGGCGAAGATCATGAGCGGACAACAGGATATGCTCCTGCTGGGTAACATGGATGCCAGGCGCGACTGGGGTTATGCCCCTGAGTATGTGGAGGGGATGTGGCGGATGTTGCAGGTGGATGAGCCGGAGGACTTTGTGCTGGCCACGGGGGAAACCCATACCGTGAGGGAGTTCGTCGAGGAAGCCTTCGGGGTGCTGGGCGAAGAGATCACCTGGAAAGGGAAGGGCGCGGAGGAGAAAGGCTACCTGAAGTCGAACGGCAAGGCGGTCGTCGGCATCAATCCCCGTTATTACCGTCCGACCGAGGTGGATTTGTTGCTGGGTGATCCGGCAAAGGCGAAGGAAAAGCTGGGGTGGGAGCCCAAAACCACGTTCAAGGACTTGGTCAGGCTGATGGTGGAAGCCGATTACAAAAAGGCACAAAAAAGGAATGGCAATGGATAATGACAGCAGGATCTATGTGGCGGGACACAAGGGGATGGTTGGCTCAGCCATTGTCAGTGAGCTGTCAGCGCAGGGCTACTCCCACATTATCACGGCGGATTTCGACCGGCTGGATCTGCGGGACCAGGCTGCCACCAATGCCTTTGTACGGCGGGAAAAGCCTGACGTGGTGATCATCGCGGCTGCCGTGGTGGGCGGGATCCTGGCCAACAGCACCTACCCGTGGCAGTTTCTATATGACAACCTGGTGATCGAGGCCAACCTGGTCAATGCATCACACGAAAACGACGTGCAGGAGCTGGTGTTCCTGGGGAGCTCCTGCATTTATCCCAAAATGGCGCCCCAGCCCCTGAAGGAAGAGTACCTGCTCACGGGTCCCCTGGAGCCCACCAACGAGTGGTACGCCATCGCCAAGATCGCTGGCATCAAACTGTGCCAGGCCCTGAACGAGCAGTACGGCAGGCAATACCTCTCCCTGATGCCCACGAACCTGTACGGGCCCAACGACAACTTCGACCTGGAGACATCCCACGTGCTGCCGGCAATGATCCGCAAATGCCATATTGGCCAATGCCTGGAAAACAACGATTGGCAAGCACTGCGGGCGGACCTGGATAAATATCCCATCCGGGGAATCGAAAAACAAAGTACGGAAGCCGATATCCTGCACGTCTTATCCAAATACGGAATAAGCTCCGGCCGGGTGCCAGGGACAACGCATCCCGGCCAACATTCTGGTCAGCATCCTGGGCAGCATCCTGGGCAGCATCCCGGTCAGCATCCTGGCCAACATCCCGGTCAGCAT
>SKNE01000155.1 GCA_007120675.1 Bacteroidales bacterium | reverse complement strand
CTATTTCAAGGCTTTCGCAACGAAGCAGATGGCCTGTAGTAAAAGCACCTGCAAAAAGCAAACAAATTGAGTTTTTACGAGCATTTATCCTTGTTGCCAATGAGTCAATTAGATAAAGCATTTTGTTTGCTTTTTGTGAATAATGCAGGCCAAATAAATCGTACCTTTGCCAGCCCAATGAAATCGCTTCCTGATCCCATGCATATCGACCAGCTTGACCCTGCCAGGTACATCCTCATCAAGGCTGCCCGGGTGCACAATCTCAAGGGGATTGATGTGGCCATAGAGCGCAACCGTTTGGTGGTCATTACCGGCCTTTCCGGCTCGGGCAAGTCATCGCTGGCCTTTGACACGCTGTATTCGGAGGGACAGCGCAGGTATGTGGAGAGCCTCAGTGCTTACGCCCGGCAGTTCCTCGGACGCATGCACAAGCCGGAGGCGGACTACATCAAGGGCATATCGCCGGCCATTGCCATCGAGCAAAGGGTCAACACCCGCAATCCCCGCTCAACCGTTGGCACATCCACCGAGGTGTATGAGTACCTGAAACTTTTGTTTGCGCGGGCGGGTAAGACCATATCGCCGGTATCAGGTGAACCGGTGAGGCGCGACAGCGTGACCGACGTGGTCAACCACTGCCTGGGTTTGCCAGCCGGCACCATGGTGATGCTGATGGCCCGCCTGACGCTGAAAGAGGGGCGAAGCATGAAACAGCAGCTGGGCATATTGCTTCAGCAGGGTTTCACCCGTGTGAGAAGGGAAGGGAAGGTGGAGCGCATCCAGGACCTGGTAGTCCGGTCCGGCGACAGCGGCCCGCACGGGCTGACGGACATCATCATAGACCGTTTCCGCGTTGAACACGGGGACAAGGAGTTTGCTGCCCGGGCCGCAGACTCTGTTCAGACAGCATTTTTTGAAGGCAACGGCGAGTGTACCCTGGATTATGATCTGGACGGTCAAACGCTTACCCGTACCTTCTCCAACCGTTTTGAGCGGGACGGGATGGTTTTTGAGGAGCCATCCGTTAACCTCTTCACCTTCAACAACCCTTACGGAGCCTGCCGGCAGTGCGAAGGTTTTGGCAGCGTCATCGGCATAGACCCGGACCTGGTAGTACCCAATAAGCGCTTATCGGTCTATGAAGGGGCCATTGCCTGCTGGAAGGGTGAAAAAATGGGTTGGTGGAAGGATCAGCTGGTGGCCTCTGCTTACCGTTTTGACTTTCCCATCCATAAGGCATACAAAGAGCTCAGCGAAGAGCACAAGTCGCTGCTGTGGACAGGCAACAAGCACTTCAAGGGCCTGGATGAATTCTTCCGCATGGTGGAGGAGAACACCTATAAGATCCAATACCGTGTGATGCTGTCGCGTTACCGTGGCAAAACCGTTTGTCCGGCCTGCAGGGGCACGCGCCTGAGGGAGGACGCCAATTATGTGCGCTTTGCCGGCAAGTCCATCTCAGAGCTGGTGCTCATGCCCCTGGATCGCTTGCAGGCTTTCTTCCTGGATGTTTCCCTGGATGAGGCTGAAAAGGCCGTAGCTCACCGCTTGCTTGTGGAGATCAACAACCGCCTGGCTTACCTGAATGATGTCGGCTTGTCTTACCTGACGCTGAACCGCTTGTCCAACAGCCTGTCGGGCGGTGAGTCGCAGCGCATTAACCTGGCCACCTCCCTGGGCAGCAGCCTGGTGGGTTCGATGTACATCCTGGATGAGCCGAGCATTGGGTTGCATCCGAGGGACACCGAGCGCTTGATCTCCGTGCTGAAGCGCCTGCGCGACTTGGGCAATACCGTCATCGTGGTGGAGCACGACGAAGAGATCATCCGCGCCGCCGACCAGGTGATCGACATTGGTCCACTGGCAGGAAGCCAGGGTGGAGAGGTGGTTTTTCAGGGTTCATTGTCCGACTTGCTGAAGCATACAGACAGCCTGACAGCCAGTTACCTGGATAAGCGCATGGAAATTCCGGTGCCTGCCGGGCGTCGCCGCTGGAAAGAGTTCATTGAGTTGCAGGGTGTCAGGCAGCACAACCTGAAAGGTTTTGACGTGAAGATCCCCCTGCAGGTGCTGACCCTGATCACCGGTGTCAGCGGCTCTGGCAAGAGCACCCTGGTGAAGGAGATCCTTTATCCCGCCCTGAAAAAGCTCTATGGCGGATATGGTGATCGCACCGGTGCTTTTGACGGACTGGAGGGGGACACCGGCAGTTTGCAAGCCATTGAATACATCGATCAGAACCCCATAGGAAAGTCTTCCCGGTCCAACCCTGTCACCTACCTGAAGGCTTACGATGAGGTGCGGCAGTTATTTGCCGCGCAGGCCCTGTCAAAGGCCAGGGCTTACAAGCCCGGTTTTTTCTCATTTAATATAGAAGGAGGGCGTTGTCCGGAGTGTGAGGGGGAGGGCACGGTCAAGATTGAGATGCAGTTCATGGCCGACATTGTGCTGACCTGTGAAAGTTGCCGGGGCACCCGCTTTAAGGAGGAGATACTGGACATCCGCTTTGAGGAGCGCACCATTGCCGACATCCTGGAGATGACCGTTGACGATGCCATCGCTTTTTTTGGCCAGGTAAGCAGCTGCGGCAGTATCTGCCAGCGCATTGCCAGCCGGCTGATGCCTTTAAAAGATGTGGGCCTTGGATACATCCGGCTTGGACAGGCTTCCTCCACCCTGAGCGGCGGTGAGGCCCAGCGTGTCAAGCTGGCCTCGTTTCTCACCAGGGGGGTCAGCCGGGAGAAAACACTTTTCATCTTTGATGAGCCCACCACAGGCCTTCATTTTCACGATATCAGCAAGCTGTTGCTGGCATTTGGTGCGCTCATCGACAATGGTCACAGCGTCATTGTGATAGAACACAACCCCGAGGTGATCAAGTGCGCCGACTGGGTGATCGACCTGGGGCCGGGAGGCGGTGAAAACGGCGGGAAGCTGGTGTTCCAGGGCCCACCCGAGGACCTCGTCGCCTGCAAGGGGTCCGTCACCGGCCGGTACATCGATCCGGGCCGCTGATACCGGGTCTGCGAACAACCGGAGCCCCGGGGTGGTGCTCACGCTTCAGCTTACACGATCAGCACCCACCTTTCCTCTCCTATAGGCAAAGTATACGACGCGGACGGCATCATGCCCCCAAGCTTGCGCGGGCAGCCCCCCTTCAGCCTGTCCGGGGAGCGGGGTTATCTAAAGGGTTCGGCCCGGATAAACTTGCAGGGCCTGGTCGATGCATTCCATCGCCTTTTTCAGGTTGTCCACGTTCAACACGTAGGAGATGCGCACCTCTTTCTTGCCTGCGCCCGGCGTGGCGTAAAACCCGGTGGCGGGTGCCAGCATGACCGTTTGGTTGTTGTGGCCGAACTCCTCCAGCAGCCATTGGCAGAACTTGTCGCTGTCGTCGATGGGCAGGCTGGGGGTCACATAAAATGCGCCCTTGGGGGTGGGGCAGGTAACGCCCTCCATCTTGCCCAGGGCTTCCACCACGGTGTTGCGCCGGGCCAGGTACTCGTTGATGATCCCCTCAAAATAGCTGTCGGGGGTATCCATGGCTGCTTCGGCGGCGATCTGGCCCAGGGAGGGCGGACTCAGGCGGGCCTGGGCAAACTTGAGGGCGGTCTGCATCACCTCCTTGTTGCGGGAGACCATGGCACCGATGCGGATGCCGCAGGCGCTGAAACGTTTACTCACTGAGTCAAACAGTACCACGTTGTTTTCGATGCCCTCCAGGTTCATCACCGAATGGTGTGTGGTGCCGTCATAGCAAAACTCACGGTACACCTCATCGGCGAAAAGGAAGAGGTCGTACTTCTTGACGATCTGCCGCAGCACCTCCAGCTCCTCTTTTGAGTAAAGGTAGCCTGTCGGGTTATTGGGGTTGCAGATCATGATGGCCTTGGTCTTGCTGGTGATCGCCTTTTCAAACTCCTCGATGGGTGGCAGGGCAAAGCCCGTGTCGATGTAGGAGGGGATGGGCTTCACCACCACGCCGGCACTGATGGAAAAGCCATTGTAATTGGCGTAGAATGGCTCGGGTATGATCATCTCATCACCGGGGTTCAGGCAGGTTTGCACTGCAAAGAGGATGGCTTCGGATGCGCCGGCACCGATGATGATCTCTTCAGGCGTCACGTGGATGTTGTGTTTGGCGTAGTAGTCGCACATCTTTTGCCGGCATGAGAGGATGCCAGCTGAATGGCTGTACTCGATCACTTTCACATCCAGCTTGTGCATGGCATCGATCATGGCCTGTGGGGTTGGGATGTCGGGCTGGCCAATGTTCAGGTGATAGACTGTGGTGCCCCGCTTTTTTGCCTGCTCGGCGTAGGGTACCAGTTTCCGGATTGGAGAGGCGGGCATCTGTTGCCCTTTGTCAGATATTTTTGGCATAGGGATGGTATTTAATGTGGTTCAAAAAATGGATCTATTAAGGTGGCAAAAGGCCAGTTATTTTTTTATCCTGTCCGGCAATACTTCCCCGGTGACGGGCACAACGAGGGTTTTTTGATAGGCATTGGTATGGATGATCATCCTGCGTTCAAAGGGGCCAAGCCGGCTGGTGTCATAGCTAAAGCGGATGGTGGCCCGCTCTCCCTGGCGGATGGGTTCGGTGGGCCAGGTGGCGATCAGCAGTCCACAGGAGCTCCTTACCCGGCCGATGAGCAAGTCTTTGGCCCCCTCGTTGGTAAAGTGGACCTCTCCCCTTGCACGGTTTCCTTCCACCAGCTGCCCCATGTCCACTTCAGTGGTCTCCAGCTCTGCATAGGGAAAGCGTGACCGGATCACCTCCTTTTCATCCTGTCCCGGGCTGGCTGAAAGCAGCAGCAGGGCCAGCATGGGCGTCGCCAGGGAAAAAATGTATTTGAGTTTGAATCCGCACATGGGGCAAATGCAATGATTTTGTTACATCCCGATTAGCGCATGGCACGCTCTATATCCTCCACGCTTCGCGGCACCCCGGCAGACAGGTTGATGTTTCCGTCTTCGGTGATCAGTATCGTTTCCTCTATGCGCACGCCGATTCCTTCGTACTGCTCGTAGATGGGCCGCACTGCTTCCACAAAGGCGTTGAGCTCTTCTTCGCTGGCCAGGTGGCCGAACATCTCATGGATCCCATCCAGCAATCCTTCCATGAAGTACAATCCGGGTTCGTTGGACATGATCATGCCGGGTTTCATCTCCCTTCCCCGCAGATCGTGGTTCAGGATGTAGATGTTCCTGTCGCTGATATCGTAGCCATAATCGCTCACATCGTGGGTGGTCAACCCGATAAAGTGGTTGACACGGTGCTGGATATAAAAGCGTTTTTGCCACCAGGAGGTGGTATCCGGGATGAGGCCCATTTCGTGCAGGCCCTCCACCAGGATGCCTATGGCGTGATGGTGGGGGTCGAGCATGCGGTAGCCGGGACCCATCTTCGTCATGGCCGCGGTATTGGCCTTCAGCACCAGCTCGTAAATGGTGCGTTGTTTCGGACTGAAGCGGCCGCTAGCGGGAATGGTCCTGGTCACATCCACGATGTACCCACCCGGGCTGGCGGCCCCGAAATCCATCTTCACCAGGTCTCCGTCCCTGAGAATGCGGTCGCCCGGCCGGTGATGCAGGAGGCAGGTATTGGGGCCTGAGGCTATGATGGTGGAAAAGCCCGGCCTCAATCCGTTGCGCCGGAAGATGTATTCCACATTGGCCTGTACCTCATATTCCCTGAGGCCCGGACGAACGGTCTGGAGGGCGAACTGGTGGGCTTTCACGGTGACATCCGCCGCCTGCCGCGTTTGTGCGATCTCCCAATCATCCTTTATGACACGCAGCTCATGCAAAACCGGTGCCAGCTCTACGATTTCAGCGGTCCGCCCCTCTTTTTCCAGCAGGTCAGCGACCTGGCCCCTGACCTGGCGATCGCCGCTGTGCAGGGCGATGCGTTCCCTGCCGTGCAGGAGTCCGGGAAGCACCTCGTCAAAATCTTCCAGTGCGTGGGCCTTGTCAGCCCCAAAAACCTCCAGTGCCCCTTCCTTGCCGTACACCTCTCCTGTCCACATCACGGTGTAAATCTCCCACGGGGTGACAAACAGGTGGTAGCCCTCCGCTTCACCGGGCAGGATCACGGCGATGCCACTGCGTTCATAAAAACCGGTCACATAGCGGAAATCCGGGTTCACGGCGGTGGAGATTATGATGATGTCGGCATCCAGGTGGTCTACGATTCTTTGCCTGCGGACTTCAAAAGCAGCAGGGTCAAAGGCGCTGACCTGGTGGTCGTGAAGGAACTGGTCGGGCAGTTCCCCCATCCCAATGGGAGGTTTTTGCATGTTGTACACGATAAAGATGGCAGCGATGATCACCAGGAGCACCAGCACCCTGGAGATCACCACATATTTTTTCAGCTTGTTTACTTTGGGCATTTTGATGGGGTGTTTGGTAAAGAGCGCTAAAATACGAAAGATTGTCCAGATACGGCCTCCCCGGTGTTTGGATGCGATGATTTTCTTCCCTTTTTGAGGCGTCGCGGAGAATGGGCCGGTGCCGGGGGAGCGAACCGGGTGCTGGGGGAGCGAACCGGTGACGGGGGAGCGAACCGCTGCCGGGGGAGCGAACCGCTGCCGGGGACAGCCCGGTGCGAGTCGTTGTTTATCCCAGGAATGCGATGAGCACCCCTGCTGCTACGGCTGAGCCGATGACACCCGAAATGTTGCTGGCCATGCAGTACTGCAGGAGGTGATTGGAGGGGTCGTGCTTCAGGGCGATCTCGCTGGCCACCCGTGAGGCCATGGGCACGGCACTGAGTCCGGTGGCCCCGATGAGGGGGTTGATCTTTTTTGTGGCCATGAGGTTGTAGGCCTTCACTGCGAGGATGCCGCCAGCCACCGAGATGGCAAAGGCCACCAGTCCGCCGAAGATGATGCCCAGGGTGCGGATATCCAGGAAGGTGGCCGAGGTCATGGTGGCACCAACGGTCAGTCCCAGGAAAATGGTGGCTGTGTTCAGGATGGGGCCGGTGGCGGCTTCCGACAGCCTGCCGGTGGCCACCCCGATCTCCCTGATGAGGTTGCCAAACATGAGCATGCCCACCAGGGGCACGGCGGTGGGGACGAACAATGCCACCACGATGCCCATGACGACGGGGAAAGCGATCTTAACGGCTGTGATGTTCCTGATCTCCTGTTTTGCGGGATACTGCCTGTCCATCGCCTTCATGTTGATGGAGAGTTCTTTTTTGTTGCAGAGGGCACGGGCAATGGGGGGGATGATCACCGGTACCAGGGCCATGTAGGAGTAGGCGGCGATGGCGATGGGTCCCAGCATGTGGGGTGCCAGCAGGATGGAGATATAGATGGCGGTGGGTCCGTCGCCTCCGCCGATGATCCCCAGTGCGCCGGCCTCCTGTGGCGTGAACCCCACGGCGATGGCCACAAAGAACACGCTGAAGATGCCCAGCTGGGCAGCGGCTCCAAAGAGCGACAGGCGCAGGTTGCGCAGCATGGGGCCGAAATCGGTCAGGGCGCCGACACCCAGGAAAATGATGGGTGGCAAAAAGCCCGTCTTGATGAGCATATAGTAGAGGTAGTTCATGATGCCGTGGGATGAGGCGATCTCCAGCAGGTTCATGTGGCGGCCGTCTTCGTGAAATACCATCTCCTCGGGGACAATGCCCATGCCGGCTCCCGGCAGGTTGGCCAGGATGACACCAAAGCCGATGGGAACCAGGAGCAGGGGTTCATACTTCTTCCTTATCCCAAGAAAAAGGATGAATACACCAATGCCCAGCATGAGGAGTGCTCCCGGACCTGAGAACAATTCTCCGAATGCGGTGATCTCATATAGTCTTTCCAGTGGTGACATGGGGCGTTATTTGATTAGGAAAAGCGGGTCGTCTTCAAGCACTTCGGTGCCGTCATCCTTGACAATGGCGGTGATGGTGCCGCTCTTTTCGCTGCGGACGGTATTATAGGTCTTCATGGCTTCGATGTAGCCCAGCACCTGTCCCTCACTTACCTTGTCACCCACGCTGACAGCCTTCTCCTTTTGCTCCTTGCGCAGGTGGAAGGTGCCCGACAGGGGGGAGAGGACCTCATGGGCCGGCTGATTGTCCGCCGGCGACTCTTGTTTTTCTTTCCTTTGCGGCTGGTTGCCGGGGGGGTGCTGGTTACCCGCGTCATCCTGGTCGTAGGAGATCCTTACGCGGTACTTTTCCCCTTCCACCTCCACCACCATGGTGGCGGGCAGGGGCGTGGCGGCTTCAACTGCCGGTGCCGTTCCGGACGCCTCTTTCTTATCCACTGCAATCCTTGGGAAGTGATACAGGCCGCCGCCCTCCCTGCGTCTTTTTTCAAGGTCTTTCAGGAAGTCTTCCCGTGCCTTGCCGGATTTATAATTGCGGTATTGTTCGGGATGCATGGCCAGCTGGAAGAGCTCTTCTTCATCCTTTCCGTACTCCCAGCCATTTTCGTCCATCTCACGCCGGAACTCATCCAGCTTGTCGGGGTAGAGCTCCTGCGGATTGCCATTGAAGAAGCTTTTCCCCTCTTTTTCTGCCATGGCCTTGATTTCCGGATCCAGCTGGCCGGGCAGTCGACCCAGCTTGCCGGTGAGCATGTCCCACACATTGTCAGGAATGATCTCCCACCGTTTTCCCCCTTTCACCAGCTGGGTGACGTTGATCACGGCCAGGTTCTTGACGTACTGGCTGAATGGCGTCACCAGTGGCGGGTAACCCACCTTTGGCCAAATGTATTCAACCTCCTGGAAGAGTTTCACCAGCAGCTTGTCTTCGTTGAGCAGGGGCTTGCCGTTCTTCTCCAGCCAGCGATTCAGGTCGGCCACGTTTTTCTCCAGGTCGCTCATCAGCGAGCCCATCATGCCGCCTGGCAGTCCTGAGCTGATCAGCAAAGAGTTCATCTGCCTGTTGGAGGGGGTGATGAAGTAGCCCAGGAAGTCCTCCATGAACTCCTGGTGCATGCTGCGCACCTTCATATAGGCCTCCATATTCACCCCGGGCACCTGGTAGCCGGCATCTTTGAGCATGGATTGCACCGCCAGCACATCCACGTGGCCGGTGCCCCATGAAAGGGGTTCCATGCCCACGTCGATGATTTCGGCACCGGCCCTGACCACCTCAAGGATGGATGCCATGGCAAAACCCGGGCCGGTGTGTGAATGGTATTGTATGGGTACGTTGGGATGCTTTTTCCTGATGCCCGCCACGATCTTGCCCAGCCAGACGGGACGGCCGATGCCCGCCATGTCTTTCAGGCATATCTCGTCGGATCCGCTGTTGATCACCTTGTCGGCCAGGTCGATGTAATAATCCACCGTGTGCACCTCCGAAAAGGTGATGCTCAGTGCGGCCTGGGTGATCATGCCGGCCCCTTTGGCCCATTTGACCGAATCGATGATGTTTCGCGGATCGTTCATGCCGCAGAAGATACGCACCACGTCCGTACCCTGTGCACTTTTCACCCTGTACATCATCTGCCGCACATCGGCCGGCACGGGCCGCATCCGGATGCCGTTAAGGGAGCGGTCCAGCATCTGGCACTGGATGCCCGCCTCACGGAAGGGCTTGGTCCACTGACGCAACGCTTTGTTGGGGTTTTCACCGAAAAGGAGATTGATCTGTTCAAACCCGCCGCCGTTTGTCTCCACACGGTCGAAGCAGCCCATCTCAATGATGTGGGGTGCAACGGCCATCAGCTGGTCCACGCGGGGCATGTATTTGCCCGCAGACTGCCACATATCTCTGTAAACCAATGAGAAACGTATCTTTTTCATTTCGTTGTTCCTTATAGGGGTTCTATGCTGTCTATCCTGGCCTTTCCGCGGCTGTGGGTTCGAACGGCCGCCACGATGGCCGCCATATGGCCGGGTCTGATGGCTGCCTTCGTGGCCGGCGCTGTCTCACGTGTACCTGGCCTATGGCCCGGGAAGCGATTCACGATCCATATGATCGCGTGTCCGGTGGCCACTACCACCAGGAGCACCAGGAATACCGTCAGCAGGCCCAGTAAAAATACTTGCAGAGGGAGTCCCATTTGTTGAAAAAAATGAAATAAAACGGGACATATCTCTTTCGGGATATGCCCCGTGGTCGGCCAATGGCCGGGTGTTACCTATGGAAAAGGCTTGCTTTTCCTGCTTGTTACGCGGGCAAAGATAGTGAATTATTTCCTGATGCCCCAGCCGGTCGCCAGGCCTTGTTTTTTTGCGGTTTTTGCGTACTTTCGAGTCAGCGTTTCACCTGCCCCGGGTTTCGTTTGGCTGTGGGATCCGGTCAAGGCCATGTCCAGTCCTGTTCGCTGCCTGGCATCATTGAATTCAATAAAAAAATACGCTTGTATGAAGAGGTATGTATTGATCATCGGTCTCCTGGCCGCAACGGCTTTGAACTTCGCCATGGCAGAAACAGCCGGGAGAAATCTTAACTACGTCCGTCTCACCAGTGGTTTGCATGAACCCACCTTCGAGGGGGGGCGCACCGATTTTGCCATGGTCGACATCAACGGCAACGGCCATGTGGACATCTTGTCCATCGGCGACCACGGTTCTCCCTGGATCAACTCAACCCAGCATGGGGTGATGGTTTGGTTCAACGATGGGGAGGGCCACTATAGCCTGCACATGGAGGGCGACTTTGGCTATGGGGGCATTGCGGTGGGCGATGTGAATAATGATGGTTTCCAGGATATTGCCTATGGGATGCATCACCCCTACAGCGGTTCAGACTTCGGAAATCAATTGATAGAGGTGGCCCTTGGCGATGGCACGGGCATGAACTGGACGCCCTACGATGAAGGCCTGGCCACCAATGGAGAGACCTGGGGAATGTTTGGCACGGACCTGGGAGATGTGAACAACAATGGTTTGCTGGACCTTGTAAGCATCTCATTCGGGTGCTGTGCGGGCTTTCACGTCTACCTCAACCAGGGAGATGGAAGCTGGGTGCCCAGCTTTGGCATGCTGGGGAATAATTCGCATAACCTCATCCAGTTCGCCGACCTGAATAACAACGGATTTTTGGACTTCATTGCCGGGCATGCTTTGGGAACCGCCTTTTTCGGCGACGGTGAGGGGAACTTCGTGCAGAACGACAACGGCCTGCCGTATGAAGGGGAGAGTACGCCCCGGTATGGGATTT
>SKNE01000291.1 GCA_007120675.1 Bacteroidales bacterium | reverse complement strand
GGCAACCCGGTGGTCTCGCCTGACGGACAGTGGTCGGTCTTCGGCGTGACCGAATACGATATCGAAGAAAGCCGCGGCCATACCAACCTTTACCTGCTCCACAACCACGAAGGCACGCTGCGGCAGATCACCTTTAGCGGACGCGACAGCGGTCCTGCGTGGAGTCCCGACAGCCGCAGGCTGGCCTTTGTGTCGCGCCGGCACGACGGACCCGGCCAGGTTTATGTCCTTGACCTGGCCGCCGGAGGTGAGGCGCGCCAACTCACCGACCTGCCGGTGGGTGTTTACGGACTGCAATGGTTTCCTGATGGACAGCGCATCGCCTTTGCGGCCAATGTCCTGCCCGGGTACGATGGCGACTGGGACAAGCAGCGGGAGCTGGACACGGCCCGTCGCGAAAGCAAGGTGACGGCCAAGGTGACAGAGAACAACATGTACCGTTTTTGGGACCGCTGGCTCACCGACGGACACGTATCGCGCCTTTTCACCCTGGACATGGAAAGCAAGCAGGTGACCGACCTGATGTCCCATGGCGGAAACTTTTTCGGTTTGATGGGGGGAGTGTCCTACGACATCTCACCCGATGGACAAACCATCGCCGTAAGCAAAAACTCCACACAGCCACCCTTCGAGCGCACCAACCACGCCATCTTCCTGGTACCCACCGATGGCAGCGGCCAGCTCACCAACATCACGGCCGACAACCCGGCCAACGACATGAACCCGGTATACAGTCCCGATGGCCGCTACATCCTCTTCGGTCAGCAGTCCATCTACCACTTCTATGCCGACAAGGTGGTGATGAGCCTGTACGATACCCGCGACGGATCGATCACCCGCCTGACCGATCACATCGACCTGAGCACCGAGCAGTGGTTCTGGTCGGAGAATGGGCGCACCATCTATTTCCTGGCAGAAGACCGCGCCATGAAATCCATCTTCAGCATCCCGGCCGACGGGGGACTCCACACAGAAGTTTTCCGCGGCGGAACCAATAATGGCGCCGCCCTGGCAGGTCCCCGCCACATCCTATTCAACCACCACAACCTGAGCGCACCCCCGGAGATTTACCGCATCGACCTGCGGCGGGGAGATCTGACGCAGATGACCGGCTTCAATGATGAGATCGTGGCAGGCGTACAGTGGGGAGAGACAGAGAATGTCACTTACCAGGGAGCCAATGGAGTGGACATTCAGATGTTCATCAACTACCCGCCCGATTACGATCCGGAGAAGAAGTACCCCCTGGTGATGATGATCCACGGAGGGCCTCACGGCATCTTTGGCGACTCTTTCCATTTCCGCTGGAACAGCCAGCTCTTTGCCGCGCCCGGGTACATCGCCGCCATGCCCAACTTCCACGGCTCCACCAGCTTCGGACAGGAGTTCGTGCAGAGCATCCACGGCAACCACTCGGAACTGCCCTTCCGCGACATCATGAAGGCTGCCGACTACCTCATCGAAAGGGGACTGGTGGATGAAGACCGCATGGCCGCCACCGGGGGCAGCTATGGCGGTTACATGGTGAGCTGGATCGCCGGACACACCGACCGCTTTGCCTGCCTCATCAACCACGCCGGGGTCTACGACCTGCACCTGCAGTTCGCCTCCGACTTCTCAGCCAACCGGCAGTACCAGTACGGCGGTTCCCCCTGGGAGAACTATGATCAGATGAACGCCATCAACCCGTCCCAGTTTGCCCATAATTTCTCCACCCCCATGCTGGTGATCCACGGCGAGCTGGACTACCGTGTGCCCGTGGCCCACGGCTTCATGGTGTATAACATTTACAAGAACATGGGACTGGAAGCCCGGCTGGTGTATTACCCGGACGAAAACCACTGGATCCTTACACCACAGAACTCCCTTTTCTGGTACGAGGAATTCCACGGCTGGCTGGAGCGCTACCTGAAGGATTAAGTACGGTTTTTCTTCACGGAAAACAGGCTTCTCCTTACCCGGAAGTCTGTTTATAAGCCAGGAGCCTGAACGAAATGATTCGGGTTCAAAGGTTTGTGCGGAAGCCGTGCATTGGAAACAGAAGCTATTTGGGCCTGGAGTCCCGTTACTTCAGGAGGCAGGCATAGCTGCTGCGCTGCCGGTACACCAGGAAGAGGTTCAGGATGACCATCAGCAGGCCCATGGTGGGAATCCCCACGATGAAGACGTCGTACATGAGGATGTTGACCGATACGGGCAGGATGACCAGGTAGGCCAGCGCCTTTTTCACGTTGAACAGCAGCATGGCCGCCACCACCAGTTCAAGGATTTTCACTGCGGTCATGTAGCCTGTGGAGCCCAATACGGTGAAGTAAGCCAGGGCGTTGCCTTCCAGCTTTGGCATGGGCAGGAAGTCCAGGAAGAAATTGAGTCCGAAGACCAGGTAGATGATGGCGAAGAGGTAATGGGTGATCTTTTCCAGGGTTTCCATGGTGTTTGTTTTATGCATTGATCTTGCAAGCCGGACAGTCACTTGGCCAATCCACCGGGGTTAAAATTATCATTCTTGACATTTGACAGGGGCAGCGCGGTTTCCGGTCCGGTACAAGTGTTGAACTTTTGTCTTTCGATAATTAAACAACAGACCGGGGCTTTGGTTCAGGGGGAGATTTTCGATATTTTTTTCTTGTGGAATTAAAAAAAGGCATTACCTTTGCAGCCACCAAATGGGATCATTCCCGGGCGCTTAGCTCAGTTGGTTCAGAGCACCTGCCTTACAAGCAGGGGGTCACTAGTTCGAATCTAGTAGCGCCCACTAGGAAATCAAGCAGTTACAAGCCGAGAGTTTGTAGCTGCTTTTTTTGTTGCTTGGCAAACATTGTCGCGAACAAACCCGTCTATTTTGATTTTTGCTACCCCTGCAAGAAAAACAAACAATCTGCTAATTGCCTTAAATCGTTATTTTTATTATGTTTGTAGTGAGATAACTTCAAAAAAACCCTGCCCTCTTAAAATGAACAATCTGT
>SKNE01000141.1 GCA_007120675.1 Bacteroidales bacterium | reverse complement strand
ATGAGCGGGTGGTCGCTGTCAATGTGACCAAGAGGCATACCGGGCAGACTTCCAAGGTAGACTATTACGATGCCGGGGGCACATTGCTGGAGAGTAAACACCTTGACTTACCGGTTTTCTCGGCGGAAGTCATCGGCACGGACAAGGAAAGGTATTTTTCTTTTTACGAGCAGTACAAGGGCTCCCATGTGATGGAAACAGATCTTACACCTGTAGCCTTTTTACCCGGGGTGCTCATCAATAGCCAAAAGATATATCATGATCTCACAGGAAATGGGGAGAGGGAACTGGTTGTCATGGACTTCGAATGGGCCAACAGGTTATTTGTATTTCGTCGCAATAGTAAGAGGCCAGCTTCTGCGAGCATCAACCCCCTGTCTGACCCAAACTACCTGATGTCATCAGTGAAGGAGACTGCCGGGGAAACACCGCGAATCAGCCTGCAGGTCGACCGGACCCACTATTTGATTGGATACGTGCGCAATACGGCCCGCCACATGGCATCCCTCTATTTTGTCGGGATCTACTCCGGATTCCTTGGTTTCTCCCTGCTGACCCGCCGCATCCAAAGAACCCAGATCAGGAAGAGACTGCAGTCGGAAAGAAAGATCACCGAGCTGCAGCTGAGCCTGGTGAAGAATCAGCTCAACCCACATTTCTCCATAAACGCCATCAATGCGGCCATGCAGGCTGTAAAGAGCAAGGAGGTGGAGAAGGCCGCCGAATACCTGGGACGCTTTTCCCGCCTCCATCGCGCCATGCTCATCTCTGCCGAAAAGCTGCACCGGAGCCTGGAGGAGGAGCTGGCCTTCTGCCGCGATTATGTGGAACTGGAGAGGATGCGCTGCGACTGTGCATTTGAGTTTAAGCTTACAATAGATGAGGGTGTGGACCTCAGCCTGCCCCTGCCCAAAATGATTGTTCAGACACACGCTGAGAATGCCATCAAACACGGATTGACACATAAAGAGAGTAAGGGTCTGCTCACCATTGAAGTGTCATATAAAGAGGGCCAACTCAAAATTGAGATCACCGACAACGGCATCGGCCGCCGGCAGTCCAGGGAACTGAACACTGAGGGCACGGGCAAAGGGCTGGGAATCATGGAGGAATATGTTGCATTATATAACAAATATTATCCGGATAGAATCCATCAGCAAATTGAAGACCTGTATGATGCCGATGGTTCAGCCATCGGTACACGGGTGATCTTAACAATGATAAAAAATGGTTAGTACAAGAGAAAGGGAATTGTTTAAGAAGACAATCAGGACCGTGATAGTGGACGATGAAACAGCTAGCTTGGCTGTGCTCAGGGAGCTCCTGCAGCAACAAAAGAACCTGCAGATAGTTGCCGAAGTATCTGATCCGCTGAAGGCTACTGCCGTAATCATGGACCGAAGACCGGATCTCCTGTTCATGGATATTCAGATGCCCGTGAAAAACGGGTTCGATATATTGAAAGAGATCAGTGAAGCGGGGTTTGAGCCCCCGGTCATATTTGTCACCGCCTACGATCAGTACGTAGTGGAAGCCATCAGGCACTCAGCCTTCGACTACCTGCTGAAGCCCTTGCAAAAGCAGGAGCTGCACCAGGCATTGTTCCGTTTTTCCATCACCTACTCTCATATGGACGTGGCCAGTTCTTACAGGGACCTGTTGCGGGGTGCCAAAGGGGATCAGATCCTTAAGCTGAATACCCAGAGCGGGTTTCAGAGCTTCAGGCTGGATGAGGTGTTTTTTATCCAGTCTGACTGGAACTTCACCAGGGTGTACCGGTCATCCGGGAACTACCAGGTGGTGACAAACAACATCGGTAGCATAGCCGACAGGCTGCCGGTAAAAGACTTTGTCCGGATCGACCGTGACACCATTGTCAACAAACGGTACATCACCAGGATAAAGATGCTGAACAGGCAGTGTGTGCTGCAGAAAAACGGGGAAGAGCAGGTCTTTGATGTTCCCCTTTCCATGCTAACGGAGTTAAGCCGGGTGGTGAAGGACAAAGACAATGAATGAATAAAAAACCGGCAGGCCCAAAAACCCTGGGCACTGCCGGTCACCATCACTCATCACCCGTTTTTTTAAGCTGCTACAGCCCCGGGCTGTCAGCAAGCTTTTCCGATGTGGAATGATTTCATTGATTCCTTTTCACTACTTAACCAGTTCTTCGTACCTGCGTTCCACTTCACTCCAGTTGATCACATTCCAGAAGCTGCTCAGGTATTCAGGGCGACGGTTCTGGTACTTCAGGTAATAAGCGTGCTCCCAGACATCCACACCCAGAATGGGGGTTCCCTGTACCTCAGCCACATCCATGAGTGGGTTATCTTGGTTGGGCGTGCTGGTGACCTGAAGTTCTCCGTTGGCATCTACGATGAGCCAGGCCCAGCCACTGCCAAAACGGGTGGCACCGGCACGGTTGAATTCCTCCTGGAAGTCCTCGAAAGAGGTGAAGCGCTTCTCAATGGCGGTTAAAAGATCGCCCGATGGCTTACCACCTCCGTTTGGTCCCATGATCTTCCAGAAAAGATCGTGGTTCCAGTGACCACCGCCATTATTGCGAACAGCGGCAGGATACCTGCTCATGTTCTTGAAAATGTCTTCAAGGCTCATACCAGCCATTTCGGTGCCTTCAATGGCACTGTTCAGGTTATTGACATATGCCTGGTGATGTTTACCATGGTGAATCTCCATGGTGCGCTGGTCGATGTAAGGCTCCAATGCATTGTGTGCATAAGGCAAATCTGGCAATACATGTTTTCCGTTCTGTGTCATCATTAATTCTCCTTTATGGTTTGTGTTTGTTTTATGGCTGTCTGCAAATGACTGGCATGCTGTGAATACGGCTAAAAACATGACAATCATTGAAAAGGCTGTTTTTGATGTATTCATTGTTTTGTGTGTTATGAGTTTAAAACTAATTTAGTCTTTGTCTAAATAACGAAGAGAAGACTGTTTTGTTCAACGGGTGGTT
>SKNE01000197.1 GCA_007120675.1 Bacteroidales bacterium | reverse complement strand
GTAAAAAACCACCCCCGGGTCTGGTCCACCCCCTCGGCGATGAAGTCCGCCGGAAAGTTGTTTTCAAAGCGTTCCTTGTTCTCAAAGGGGTAGTGGTACTGGGCATAAGGCATGGCACCGCTGTCGAACCACACATCGATGAGGTCCGCTTCACGGACCATTTTCCTGCCGCTGGGCGATACCAGCACGACCTCATCCACGAAGGGGCGGTGCAGGTCGAACACCTGGTAGTTCTCGTCCGACATGTCGCCGGGCCGGAAATCACCCAGCGGGTTTTCTTTCATGAAGCCCGCCGCCACCGACTCATCGATGGCTTCCTTCAGCTGCTCTGCCGAGCCGATGCACACCTGCTCGCTGCGGTCTTCGGTGGTCCATATGGGCAGCGGCACGCCCCAGTAGCGTGACCGGCTCAGGTTCCAGTCCTGCAGGTTCTCCAACCAGTTGCCGAAACGCCCGGTACCGGTGCTCTCCGGCTTCCAGCGGATGCTTTGGTTGAGTTCGATCATGCGGTCCTTGATGGCCGTGGTGCGGATAAACCAGGAGTCCAGCGGATAATACAGGATCGGCTTGTCGGTCCGCCAGCAATGGGGGTAGCTGTGCTCGTATTTTTCAGCCTTGAAGGCCCTGTTTTCGGTTTTGAGCTTGATGATGATGTCCACATCCACGGGGCGCTCTTCAGGGGGGTCGTTTTCGCCGATGTATTCGGGCTTCACGAAGCGGCCGGCGAATTCGCCCATGGCCGCCACGAAGCGCCCTTTCTTGTCCACCATGGTCAGCGAACCCAGTCCGTACTGCTGACCCACCTTAAAGTCGTCGGCCCCAAAGCTGGGTGCGATGTGTACCACACCCGTTCCATCTTCGGTGGTGACGAAGTCGCCCAGCACCACGCGGAAGGGATCGCCCTCTTCGGGCTGTGCGTAGGGCAGGAGCTGTTCGTAGCGGATATGTTCAAAGGCCTTCCCCTTGTATTCGCCCAGGATCTCGTAAGGGATCTTTTTGTCGCCTGCCTGGTACTCCTCCAGCGCCAGGTCAGCGTGCTTCGGGTTGAAAAAGTTGTGCAGGAGCTCCTTGGCCAGTACAACCTGTATGGGCTGGTGGGTGTAGGCGTTGAAGGTCTTCACCTTCACGTAGTCGATGTTTTCTCCCAGGGCCAGTCCGGTGTTGCTGGGAAGGGTCCACGGCGTGGTGGTCCAGGCCAGCAGGAAGACCTCTTCATTACCGTCGAACAGGAAGTCCGACTGCTCGTTGCGCACCACCTTGAACTGGGCGGTGAGGGAGTTGTCCTTCACGTCGCGGTAGCAGCCGGGCTGGTTCAGCTCGTGGGTGCTCAGTCCGGTGCCCGCCGCCGGGGAGTAAGGCTGGATGCTGTAACCCTTGTAGAGCAGCCCCTTTTCATATAGCTTGCTCAGCAGGTGCCATACGGTCTCAATGTACTTGTTTTCGAAAGTGATGTAAGGGTCGCTCAGGTCAAGCCAGTAGCCCATCTGCCGGGTGAGTTCATCCCAGGTGTCCTTGTACTTCATCACATCCTTGCGGCAGGCCTGGTTGTACTCTTCGATGGATACCGTCTTGCCGATATCCTCCTTGGTGATCCCCAGCAGTTTTTCCACGCCGATCTCCACGGGCAGGCCGTGGGTGTCCCAACCCGCCTTGCGCTCAACGAAATACCCTTTCTGTGTGCGGTAGCGGCAGAATATGTCCTTGATGGCGCGGGCCATCACGTGGTGAATGCCCGGCAGTCCGTTGGCAGAAGGGGGCCCTTCGTAAAAGACCCAGGGTGGTTGCCCTTTGCGAATCTCCAGGCTCTGCTCAAACACCTTGTTTTCCTCCCAGAAAGCGTGGATGTCCTTCCCGATCTGCGGCAGGTCAAGCGTTTTGTATTCAGTGTATTTTGGCATGTTCCGGGCGTGTTGCTTCTTTCCCGTGGTCAGCATTATCATTGACTGGCTGGAATTCAGGGAAGTGTTTTGTTTTTCAAAGCCGCAAAATTATAAAAAAATACTGGATTAAGGGGCGGCGGCAACGCAAATAATGCAGGGGGGCGTGGGTGGGAAGGATCCGGTGGTTAGCAGGGGGGCGGTGGCTGGAGGTACCACGGCGTGGGGGTGCGGAAGGCCGATGACCCGGTGGTTGTCGGCGCGGGTAGCGGCGCAGATGGCGTTTGGCGATGCTTCAACGCGGTGATGCGGACAGCGGTGAACCCGGCGGCTGGCGGCGCGGGTAGCGGAGAACCCGGCCAGGGTCAATACGCGGTGTGTGATGGCTTCGTCAAAAGCTGCATCGCTTAATGCTTAATCGGTTTATTAGTCGTTTTAAACGGCCCTATAAAAAATAAACACAAAAAAATGCTTATTCGTTAAAAAAAATAGTATATTTGCCTGTTAATATTAAAAAAATACGACATGAAGATCTGTTTTAACGATTCATTGTGTAGAAAATGCCCACATAACGGGAAAGAGTGGTGTGATTATAAAAAGGATTTTTACGAACAGGCCCCGCCGAAAAATGATGAATACATCCTGATACACAGATGCCAGGAATATGAAAAGCTGTTTAGCCCGGGACAGGTGGTGTACATTGATCTGTACCACACCATTCGCACCCCTTGCGGCGGATGGGAGGATGTCCCCGCATTTCTGGATGTTCCCGGGGTGATCAGGGGGATCAGGGGCAGCAAATACCAGGTGGAGTTGTTTGAAGCGGTCGTCCTGTCCATTCGGGGCAAGGGGAACCCAAAACGGGAACTGGAGCGGCTCTATCTCCGTGTTTCCAAGTCGGCCAAAGAGATCAGGAAGGCCAAATTCGGGTATGGGGACTTTTGCAATCCAAAATCCCTTATTTTTGATGAAGCATTGGAGCCGGCCGTGTTCAATTGAGAAAGGGGTTCCGGAAACCGTTTCCCCTGGCTTGGGCTTGAGCTGATCGTTTGTTCTATGGAAATCATCTTCATATTGGTTGACACCGCGCGCCAGGAAAATGTGGGCGCCTGTGCCCGTGCCATCAAAACCATGGGGGTCGGGGGACTCCGCCTGGTGCGGCCCCGCTGTGACCACCTGGGGGAGCGCGCCAGGGCAACGGCCCACGGCTCCGTGGATGTCCTCGAGTCGGCCCGCGTATTCGGCAGCCTGGAAGAAGCCAGGGCTGACCTCTCCCTGCTGGTGGGGACCGCCGCAAAAAAA
Organism: Bacteroidales bacterium; assembly: GCA_007120675.1. Classification (GTDB taxonomy): domain Bacteria; phylum Bacteroidota; class Bacteroidia; order Bacteroidales; family UBA7960; genus PUPG01. Next base: position 8,049 of record SKNE01000197.1, on the reverse strand, counting down.
CGGAACATCCGGGAGGATCGCCACCCGGTGGGACAACTTCCCGATATCCTCCTGGCCAAAGGGGAGCTGGTCAGCCAGGTGGGTGTGGTGTTCGGTGGGGAGGAGTCGGGACTCTCCAACGCAGACATCGACCTGTGCGACCTGCTTACCACCGTCCCCATGTACCGACCCTACCCATCACTGAACCTGGCCCAGGCGGTCATGGTGTACGCCGCCAGCCTGTCAAAGATCACCCTGCAGCTGGCCGTGAAAAAGGACCACGTGCCCACAGGCGATGAGCTGAAGGCCGTAAAAACCAAGGCCATGCAGGTGCTGGCCGACGTCAGCATCCCGGAAGACCATATCATCCACCGGCGGATCATGGAACGGCTGATGCTGATGGACAGGGACGACATGCACCTGCTCCACTCTTTCTGTAAGTTCTACCTGAAAAAATACCACGGCAGGGTCAAGTGAGCTACTCCGAACGAAGGGCATTGACCGGCTTGGCGCGGCATATGGCCCAGGCCTGTAAGCTGATGATCAGGGAGCTGACCACCAGGACGATGAGTCCGGAGACCACGAACCACAGGGGGTTGATGGTGATGCGAAAGGCAAAATTGCTCAACCACTGATCCATGGCAAGCCACGACAGGGGCATGGCGATGAGCAGCGAGAGGGCCACCAGGACGACAGACTCCCTGTTGAAGACCCAGAGCAGCTGCCTGATGGTGGCTCCCATGACGATGCGTATGCCCGTTTCCTTGATGCGGCGCTCGGCGGAAAAGGCCGCCAGGCCGTACACCCCCAGCAGGGCGATGACAAAGGCCAAAATCGCCCCGGCACTGAGTAGTCCGGCCGACTGATGCTCACGGTGGTACTCCAGGCGGATGCTCTCGTCGAGGAATTGTATGTCGGGCACATAGGCTGGGTCAAATGATGCCAGCACATCGGTGATGGCGGCCGCCAGGCCCCGGGTGTCGCCGGGCAACACCCGCAGGTATATATGCGGAAAGCCGGTGCGGAAGAACAATATGGCCAGGGGCTCGATGCGCTGATGCAGGCTCTTGAAGTGAAAGTCCTCCACCACGCCAACCAGGGGTCCCTCCACCCCGAAAAGGTCCAGCTGCCGGCCAATGGGATCGTCCATGCCCAGGCCCCGCACCGCCCGTTCGTTCAGGATAAAGGCGCTCTGCACATCCATATCGGAGCCCCCGTAAAAAAAGCGCCCTTCCAGCAGCCTGATATCCATCAGCTCCAAAAAAGCCTCATCCACGAACACAATGTCGCAGGTGACCCCCGACTCCTTGTCGGCACCCAGCTCCGATACCAGGTCCACGCGGTTGTTGCCCCCGAAGACAAAGGAGGCGCCGCCGGCCCTGCTCACCTGGGGGAGCATCTCCAGCTCGGCACGGACCGACGGGAAGGACTGCGCCAGGCGGGTGGAGAGGTTCCGGATCACTACCACCTCCTCCTGGGCAAAACCCATGTCGCGAGACTGCATGTACTGTATCTGCCGCGTGATCACCCAAAGGGAGCTGAGCACAAAGATGGTGATCACGAACTGGAACACCACCAGGCTCCTGCGAAACCATTGCCCCTGGCGCCCTTTGACCAGTTCCCCCTTCAATGTCTTTGCCGCATCGAAGGAGCTGAGATAGAAAGCGGGGTAGAGTCCTGACAGGCCGGCGGTGAGCACGAAAACGGAAAGGATCACCAGCAGGCCACGGGGACTGAAAAAGCTGCCCAGGGTCAGGTACAGACCGAAGCTTTGTGAGAAGATGGAAGAGAGGATCTCTGCCACGGCAAGGGCCAGGAGGATGGAGACCAGGCTGATGATGGCCGTTTCGCTCATGATCTGGCGGATGAGCATGCCGCGGTTGGCACCGGACACCTTGCGGATGCCGATCTCCTTGGACCGGAGCATGGAACGGGCGGTGGCCAGGTTGATGAAGTTGATGATGGCCACCAGCAGGATGAAGACGGAGAGCAGGGCGAAGATCACCACCGTGCGGTAGCTGCCGTTGTCCCGCATCTCCCATATCAAATCGGAGTGCAGGTGGATGTCGGTCAGGGGCATCAGGCTGTGCTCCAGCACAAAGGAGACGCCGTCGTACAGGGGGTTGGTCCTGACGGACTCCATGGCCAGCCGATCCAGTCCGCCCACGACAACCGAAGGGTCAGCCTGGGGATGCAGCCTCAGGTAGGTGTAAAAGTTGGTGCCGCTGATTTTCATCTGATCCGGGAGGAAGGCCTCATTGCCCAGGGCGTTGAGCTGCATGTGCGTGTTCTCGGGCAGGTCCTCCATGATGGCGGTGACAAAGAAGCGCTCATCCTGGATGGTGACCACCTGGTTGAGGGCCTGCAGCGGGTCCCCGAACAGGCGTTCTGCCGAGGAGCGGGTCAGCACCAGCGAGGCGGGGTCCTTCAGCGCCTCGGCAGGGTTGCCGGCCAGCAGGGGGAAGGGGAGCACGTCGAAGAAGGTGGAGTCGGCAAAGAGGATGTGGGGCAGGTTGATCCCCTGGTCGCCGTGGCGGACCTCCGGGTTGTTGTAGTAGGTGGACATCCGCACGTACTGCTCCACCCCCGGCAGCTCCCGTGCCGCCTCTTCGCCCAGGGGATAGATGGCTGTGGGAACCCGCAGGGGCTCACCCTGGCCGATGATGGCCCTTGAGTGGATGCGGTAGACCTGTTCGTGTCCGTCCAGGAAGCGGTCGTAGCTGAACTGGTGAAGAACGAACACCCAGATCACCAGGCTGATACCCAGTCCCAGCGACAAGCCAAGGATATTCACCGCGGCATTCAGCTTCTGTTTCAGGAAAATTCGGTATACGGTCCTCAGGTAGTGCAGGAACATGACTTTTTTATCTTGGGGCAGGCCCTGTGCCCGCCTGTTTGTTTTAGCTCTATTCAGTGGCCAGCACTTCGGCCGGATTGCGCCTGACGGCACGCAGCGACTGCGAAGCGACCACCGCCAGGGCGATGAGCAGCATGCCAGCCACCGAAACCACCATGGTCCAGTGGGGGAAGTCGATGGCATAGGGAAAGCCCGAAAGCCAGTTGTCCATATACCACCAGGCGATGGGCAACGCCAGGAAGGCGGCCAGGGCAACCCACTTCAGGAAGCCGGCCGACATCCGCAGCAGGATGCTTTGGCTGGAGGCGCCCAGTACCTTCCGTATACCGGTCTCTTTCTGCTGCTGCTGGGCAGCGAAAGAGGAGAGGCCCAGCACCCCCAGCATGGCGATGATGATGGCCAGCAGGGTGAAGGTCAGGAAGAGCTTGCCAAAGCTTCGCTCCGTGGCGTACTCAGCCGCCATGTACTCGGTGGGGGTGTAGTGCTGCATCGTGCTGTGGGGGAAAAGTGCGTCCCACTCCTGCCGGAGGGCAAGGAGGGCATCGGCGTGACTCACCCCCTCGATGCGGATGCTGAGAAACCAGCGGATGTGGTAATCGCCCCTGATCCCGGTCACGTTCACCATCAGCGGCTCCACCTCGTGGTGGAGCGAGCGGAAATGGTAGTCGTGCACCACGCCCACCACGCGGAAGTCGATGCCGTCGCGTTCGGCGGTCTGCCCGATGGGATCGGTCCATCCGGCCCGCCGGACAAAAGTTTCGTTCACCACGATATGGTGCGCCTCCAGTCCATCCTCCCGCTCAAAGAAACGGCCCTCTTTCAGCGTTACCCCCAGCGTGTTGAAGTACTCCCTGTCGGCCCACTGCCTGTGGGACATGAAGCCGGGCTCCATCCCCTCAACCGTCACCCCCTCCATGTAGGCGTGGTTCACCGGTTGCGTGTAGGACAGGGTCAGGGCGCTCACCCATGGATAGTCCGCCATGCGCTGCTGCAGCAGCTCTGCATCTTCGTAGCTCCAGCAGTGGACGCTGATCAGTCCCCCCATGTCAAACCCAAGGTCCCTGGACTGCATGTGCCGGTTCTGGAGGTAGATCACCAGGGTACATACGATGAGGGCCATGGAGATGGTGAACTGGATGATCAGCAGCAGGTTCCTGGGCTGGAAGCCGCCGGGACGCTGCCAGAAATGGCCTTTCAGGATGCTCACTGGCTGGAAGGAGGACATGTACCAGGCCGGATAGATGCTGGCCAGCAGTCCGAAGAAGCCCACCAGCAGTGCGACGGCCAGCAGGAAGCCCCACCAGGGCAAGGCAAACAGCTTCAATTCAGTGCCCAGCATGCGGTTGAAGAGGGGCAGTCCGGCCTCCACCAAAAGGAGGGCCACCAGGAAGCTGATGCCGGTGATGAAGATGGTTTCCAGGAGGAATTGCCGCCGCAGGGACGGCTTGCTGGCCCCCAGCACCTTGCGCATGCCGATCTCCCTGGCCCGCCGCCCCGACTGCGCGATGCACAGGTTGACAAAGTTGAAGCCGGCGATGAAGAGCACAAAGAGGGCCACCATGGAAAAAAGCCACACCTTCCACAGCGTGCCTGCCTCGGTGATCTCCCGGCTGAAGGGACTGCGCAGGCGGATATCGATGAGTGGAAAATACCGGAGGGAAAAGTATACGTTCATCCCCTCAAACTGGTAATTGATCTTTTCGTCGGCCAGCTCCACGGTCTTGGCCATCAGGGCGTCCATGTCGGTATCCGGCCTCAGCACCACGTAGGTGAAGTTGCTGATGCCGGAGTCCCAGCGATGCACGTTGGAGAGGGTGGTCTCCAGGTAGGTGCTGAAGGAGCGGAGCAGTTGGAAGGGGAGGTGGTTGTTGGGCGGGGGGTCGGCGGCAATGCCTGTCACCTGGTATTTTCGCTGCTCTTCGTCAATGCGCACCAGCTGTCCCACCGGGTCCTGGTTGGGGAAGAGCTGTTCAGCCATGCTTTCGGTGAGCACCAGGCTGTAGGGCTCGGCCAACACCCTCCGGGGATCACCGCGCAGCAGGGGGAATGAGAACACTTCAAAGAAGGTGGAGTCGGCATAGAAGCTTTGGCTGACGCTCGTGTAGCGGTCGCCCTGCCACAGGTCCACCCCGTGCGGTCCCTGCAGGCGGGCCATGTTGGTGACCTCCGGCAGGTGGGTCACCAGGTCGGGACCCACAGGCGCCGCCGTAAAGGGCTCCTCCATCACATCCCCCTGGATGTCCACGTGAATGCTCATGCGGTAAATCTGGCGGGCCTCTTCGTGGAAACGGTCGAAGCTCAGCTCCCTGTAAACATACAGGAAAATCATCAGGCAGACGGCCATGGCGGTGGCCAGTCCCGCGAGGTTAATGAGGCTGAAGGACGGATGCCGCCTGAGCTGTTTGATGGATGTGTTGATGTAGTGTCTGATCATGACAAACTGTTTGAGCTGTTCATGGGCCACATCACTCCGCCCGGATGCTGTCGACCGGGTTGAGGGCTGATGCTTTCAGGCTGTGGTAGCTGACCGTGGCAATGGCCAGGCCGTAGGCGATCAGGGCAGACAGGATCACGGGTGCCAGGGGCATGTCGATGTGGTAGAGGAAGCCCTGCAACCACCTGTCAAGCAGGTACCATGAAAGGGGTGCGGCCAGCACGACGGCGATCAGCACCAGGTAGCTGAACTCCCTGTAAAGCATGGAGAGGACACTAAGGGAGCTGGATCCCAGCACCTTGCGTATGCCAATCTCTTTCTTGCGCTGCTCCACCATGAAAGAGGACAGTCCGAAGAGCCCCAGGAAAGAGATCACAATGGTCACCACGGCAAAGAAGCCGAATATCGTGCTCAGCCGCTCCTCGGCCCTGAAGGCCTCCCTGAAGCTGCTGTCCAGCGACGATATCTCAGGCAGGCGTGATGGGTCGTGCTCCCGGGCAGACTGTTCAATGAAGGCCAGGACCTCCTCCTGGCTGACTGCGTCGTAGCTGACCACGATGTGGCGGTACCTGATCCCGCCATCGGGCAGTATCAGCATCATCGGCTCTATGGGGTTGTTCAGGTTCTGAAAGTGGAAGTCCTCCACCACACCGATCACGCGGTAGGTGGTTGCCGGGTTGCCTTCCTGGTCAAAGTTCATGTATATCCGGCGGCCGATGGGATTCTCTGTCCAGCCAAACTGCCTCGTGGTCGACTCGTTCACCAGGATCGACTGCCCTGCGTCCGAGCGCATGTCAGGATCAAAAGCCCTCCCCTGCAAAAGGCGAATATTCATTTCACGGAGAAAGTCCGGGTCAACATAATTGGCGGTAATGGCGCTTTCGCGGACCCCTTCGTCCGTTTCAATCCTCACGGCGTACATGTTGTGTTCCCTTCCGGGGACGGAAAAACATTTGGTGGTGCCCTTCACCAGCGGGTTCTGGAGAAGGACCTGCTCCAGTGCGCCGATGCCGCGCAGGGGTCCCTCGCCATAAAGGGTGACCACCGCTTTGTCCTCCTGGTCAAAGCCCAGGGGCTTATCCTGCAGGAAATCCAGCTGTCGCTGGACGGTCAGGGTGGCTGTCACCAGCATGATGGAGATGGCAAACTGGAACACCACCAGCACCTTGCGCAGTATGGCAGAGCCTTTTTGCCGGAACACGAAGCCTTTGACGATGAGGCTGGGGTTCATCCGGCTGAGGATGAAGGCGGGGTAGGCGCCGGCGGCCAGGCCGGTGAGCAGGGTGATGGCCAGCACCTGCAACAGCAGTTCCCACTGCAGGATATTGGACAGTTTGAAAGAGTTGGCCGTGAGTGTGTTAAAATAGGGCAGCAATAGCTCCACCAGCAGCAGGGAGAACAGCAGGGAGACGAAGGCTACCAGCACCGATTCGGACAAAAACTGGACCAGCAGCTGCTGGCGGCTGGCTCCCGTGACCTTGCGGATCCCAATTTCGCGGGCACGCTTGGCAGCACGGGCCGTGGCCAGGTTGGTGTAGTTGATGGCGGCGATCACCACGAGAAACAGGGCGATGAGTCCCACGATCAGCAGGGTGGTGCGATGGCCGGTTTCCTGGCCCATCATCAGCGGACGAAAATGGGTTTGGCGCAGTGGGATGGGGGTATACTCAGAGGTGGCGCCAAACTGCTGCCCCATGGGTTCCACATACTTACTCAAAAAGGCAGGCATCCCCTCCTGTACGGAGGCGATGTCCTGTCCCTCGTGAAGCTTGATATAGGTATAATTCAGGTTGATGTTCCAGAACAGTTCGGGGTCCAGCGAATAGACCATCTGCTGGCTGGCGGTGGACATAGACAGCAGGGCGTGGTAACGGAAGTGGCTGTTGTCCGGCAGGTCCTCGATCACGGCCCTGACCAGGTAGTGCTGGTCCCCCACGCGGATGCTCTCCCCCACGGGATTCTCCAGTCCGAAGTACTTCTCGCTGATGGACCGGGTCAGCACGGCGGTGTTGGGCTCTGAGAGTGCGCCTTCTGCACGGCCGTAGACAAAGTGGTGGGTGAATACGTCGAAGACCGTGGAGTCGGCCAGGTAAAACCCCTTCTCCAGGTATTCATCTTCACCGACACCCACCATGGCCTCCTCGTGCTGATTGAAAAAACGGGCGTAGGTCTTCACCTGGGGAAACTCCTCCTGCATGGCCAGGGCCAGGGGGAAGGGGGTGATGGCCATGTTGAAGGAGCTGCCGGCCATGTCGTAAAAGCCTTCCATGAAAAAGATGCGCTGGTGATGCTCGTGGTGGGTGTCGTACGAGAGCTCGTGGTTCAGGTAGATGGTCACGATGATGGCCCCGGTAATGCCCACTGCAAGGCAGAAGATGCTGATGGCCGAATAAAGGCCTGCCCGCTTCATGTTTCGCCAGGCGCTGAGGAGGTAGTTACGGAACATAGGTGTGATGTTTTGCTGTCTTGCGACCGTTTATTGTGCTGCCACGGTCAGCACAAACTCCGTGCTCTTGTCTTCGGTGACGATCTGACCGTCGAACAGGCGGATGATACGCTGGGAGTAAGAGGCGTCCCGCTGGGAGTGGGTCACCATGATGATGGTGGTGCCATTCTTGTTGAGGGTCTCCAGCAGGTTCATCACCTCATCGCCGTGGGTGGAGTCCAGGTTACCCGTGGGCTCATCGGCAAGGATGATATGCGGTTTGGCCACGACGGCGCGGCAAACGGCCACGCGCTGCTGCTGACCACCCGAAAGTTGAAGGGGGAAATGGTTGCG
>SKNE01000187.1 GCA_007120675.1 Bacteroidales bacterium | reverse complement strand
TACAAAAGCAAAATGAGAAAGGGTTGGGAACAATTATTTGCTAATTTTGCTGAAAAACGAAACAGAAGATTAAGGAGGTCTGCGCATGGAGTCGAAAATGCCTGTACATATCTATTCAGAAATTGGCGATCTGGACGGTGTCATCATTCATTCACCGGGCAAAGAGGTGGAGAACATGACCCCCGACAATGCTGAACGGGCCCTTTACAGCGACATCCTCAACCTCTGCGTGGCACGCAGCGAGTATAACCAGTTCAAGGGGGTGCTGGACAGGGTCACGCAAACCTTCGAGGTGAAGGACCTGCTGGAGCATATCCTGAAAAATGACAAGGTGAAGCAGGGCCTGGTGGAGAAGGTGTGCAGGTATGAGGGTGCGGGAACCATTTGCGAATACCTTTATTCCCTGGAAGGGAGCAAGCTGGCGGATGCACTCATCGAAGGGGTGCCCATCCGGAAGAACACCCTTACCAATTTTTTGAACAAGGAGCGTTTTGCCATCAAGCCCCTCCATAATTTTTTCTTTACCAGGGATGGGGCCATCTCGGTATACGACGATGTCTTTGTGGGGGCCATGGCCTCGCCGGTTCGCCTGCGCGAAAGCATCATTATGGAGTCCATCTTCGACTTCCACCCCTACTTCAACACAAAGACCGTCAATGCGCTGACCAATGACGGTCCCAATCCGCAGATAGCCATCGAGGGGGGTGACGTGCTGGTGGCACGCGAGGACGTCATCCTGTGTGGCATTGGGTCAAGGACCACCTCCCAGGGGGTGGACTTCCTGGTGCGTCACCTCAGGAACAAAAACGAGAAACAGCACATCCTGGTGCAGGAGCTGCCCATGACGCCCGAGTCATTCATCCACCTGGACATGGTCTTCACCTTGCTGGACCGCGACATCTGCATGATCTATGAACCCATCATCATGAAGATGAATAAGTACCTGACCGTGCACATCTATGCCGAAGGGGGCAAGGTGCAGTTCATCCGCGAGGTGAAGAACCTGCCGGAGGCGCTGCAGAAGCTGGGCATGGACCTGAAGCCTGTCCTCTGTGGGGGCGATGATGACCAGTGGCTCCAGGAGCGGGAACAGTGGCATAGCGGGGCCAACTTCTTTGCGCTGGGACCCGGCAAGGTGATCGGCTATGCACGCAATGTGCATACGATCAAGGCGCTGGAAAAGAATGGCTTCGAGGTGATACGCGCAAAGGATGTGCTGAAAGACCGCGTGAACCTTCGCGATCACTCACGCTACGTGGTGACCATTGAGGGCTCTGAGCTTCCACGGGGAGGTGGCGGGGCCCGTTGCATGACCATGCCCGTCAGTCGCCGGCCCCTCTGATGCGCCCCGGCAAAACCGCTTCATCCCACAAAAGAAATCATCCAAACAGTAAGCAAAAAAACCATGCACGACATACAGGTCACAGGGTGAGATGGCCTTGGTACGCCTGAATCCACATGGCCCGTTCAATCAAACGCCTGACACATGAAAACAATCACACGACTCCTCAGCACCCTGGCCCTGGCAGCGGCATTCACTGCCTGCGGGCCTGAGCGGCCGGCCCACATCAACCTGGAGCAGGCCCACAACCCCCTGGCACAACACATCCTTGCGCCGGGATTCGGGACCATCGGACTGATCCGGGATGGTGCCCTGCACGTCTACTTCCAGGATGATCAGGGCCACTGGATCCCCGATGATGGCTCACGCTTCGACCTGCCACCAAAAAACCGGGGGGTGATCGCCATGGGCATGGCAACCATCGGGGTGGTGGAAGGACAGGAAATGAACTTTTACCGCATCAGCGACAATCATCGCTGGGAGATGGTGGAGGGACTGAGCTTTGAGATGCCCAGGCGTTATGACCGGCTGCTGTCCATGAACATGAACTGGGAGATGGCCCTGCTTGGGGTGGAAACCGACGGCCGTGTGGTGTTCTATTCACACGACGGCAGGAAGTGGGTGGAAGAGGAAGGCGTCGCTTTCGTGAAGCCGGAAGGGATCAAGGGCATTTACTCCCTGGGCGACATGACGCTGGTGATCCGTGATGAGCAAAAGTTGGGACTCTATTACCACATCCCGGACACAGGCTGGGAGTTCATGGAATACGAGGAGTACGTGTTGTTGCTGCCGGAGGGGGCCGACGGACTGGTTCCCGTTGAAACCCGGGTGGTGGCCCTGCTGAAAGAGGGCGTGCTGAGCTTCTACCAGCTGGATATCACCAACGACCGGTGGAACCTGCTCACCGGCTCAGATTTCCAGCTGCCCTGGTAAATGGGAGGTGCTGTTCCCAAGTTCCGGGTTGATTCCACCGTATTCCACCCCGGCGATCCACACCTTGGACCCGTCGGATGCCCTCATGGCACTGCCCCGGGATGAACTCGTTGCATCCGGCCATATTGCGGGAGTCGCAATCGCTCCCAGGCTCCGTATTAGTGTTTGTGGGGTATTGATGGGCCACACAGCTCTTGAGCAGTGGCCTGCGGATCAGAGATCGTGCTGCCATGGCTGGCGGCTCCCGTTTTCCTGCAGGCTTTCGGCCAGGTAGGTGGCTGTAAAACCCTTTCCTGAGACAGCGATCTCTTCGGGCGTGCCCTGTGCCACGATGCGGCCGCCCCGGCTCCCCCCTTCCGGTCCCAGGTCGATGATGTGGTCAGCCACCTTGATCACATCCATGTTGTGCTCGATGATCAGCACCGTATTGCCTCGGTCTACCAGGCGGCGAAGCACTTCCATGAGGACGCGCACGTCTTCGAAATGCAGTCCGGTGGTGGGCTCATCCAGGATGTACAGCGTCTTCCCGGTATCGCGCCGCGACAGCTCGGCGGACAGTTTGACGCGCTGTGCCTCGCCACCTGACAGGGTGGTACTGCTCTGTCCCAGGTTAATGTAGCCCAGGCCCACATCCTCCAGTGTTTTTAGTTTCTTGACCACCGAAGGGATATGTTCAAAAAAGATCAGGGCCTGGCTGATGCTCATGTTCAGCACATCGTTGATG
>SKNE01000139.1 GCA_007120675.1 Bacteroidales bacterium | reverse complement strand
TGACCGATTCGAAGAGGTAAGGATTTCCCCCGGAGATATTCGTTACTTCGCCCTTCAGCCTGTCATAAAGGTAAATGGGTTTGTCCACATTGCTTTCCAGCAGGCGGACCTCAAACACCGTCTCTTCGGTTGTTTTGGCAAAACGGAAAGGGATGCGCACATCCCCCGGTGGGCCGGGGAGTGAGATGCTGGAGAGGGCTTCCTGTCCTTTCAGCGCATGGAACCCAGGGCCGTGTCCCGCCAGGAAACGGGCATCATAGCGGGGGTCAAACCCCTCCAGTGGGCCGGGCACAAAACGGATCACCGCTTGCTGAAGGTCCTCGCTGCTGAGTCCCCTGGCCTGTAAAACCAAACGTTGTTCTTCCTTTCCCGGACCGTACCTGTCCTCCCCTTCGGCCGGAAGGTGTCGCCTGGCGGCTGCGGGGATGGTCAGGCTGTTTTCTGCCTCGCTGAGCTGCACAAAAAAGCCCTCCATGGATGGGATGTATCCCTCGGAAGAAAACAAGTCCACATAGCCACCCTGCCGCCACAGCTTGGCCGTGTGCGTCAGGCCATTCAGCTCCCAGGCATCCGCATCCCATAGGACTGCGCTGGCAAAGGGGTTGCCCAGCAGGTGCCAGCCCTCTCCCTCCTGGGGAGACAGGCTCAGGTTCTGCATGCTGATGTCGCCCACCAGGGCCTTGCCGCTGAAGGAGGATAGCGTGGTGTATTCCCAGGAGGCCAGGTAGCCCTTTCCTGGTTCAAAGGCCACGTGCTCACTGTTTGGAACGACAGACCATTGGCCCGTGCTTTCCTGCCAGTTGTACAGGGTGTATTCACCCGCTTCCCAGGGGGGCGTGAACTCGTCGAGCCCCTGGCCCGCAACCGGTGTGCTGACCAGGTGCCACTGCCCCATGGGAGAGGGCCAGTCCCCATCAAGGTGCTTCTCCATGGTGAGGGGCACCCCTTCATTGTGGTGTATGAGCGAGGCCGTGGCTTCCCGGGTGGCTTGAAGGTTGAGTCTCCCGGGCTCGTCGCCGGCATGTATCCCCCCTTCCACGCTGAGGCGGGCCGTGGGCTGAAGGGTGAGCTGTGCGCCGGCCTCAACCAGCAGGTTGCGGCACTCCGCATCCCCTGAAAGCACGGCCTGGCCGCCATCAGCGATGATGACGCTGTGATTCTCTTCCGGCACACCGTGCGACCAGTTGGCGGGATTGTCCCACAGGGTTCCGGGACCACTGAATGTGGTGGCCGCAGAGACGCCGGACAGCACCAGGGAGAAGGATTGTCCGCCCCCCTGCAGCTCCCCCTTGTGGCTGATCTGAACGTGATACAGGCCGTTGGCTTCGGCACTCTCCAGGTAGACCTTCTCCACGTTGTCACGGAAGTTATCGCCTGTGGTGGCAGGCTGGGCCGGGTGGTCGGGATCCAGGACAAAGGGGTAATAGGTATGCTGGCCATTGTCGCTGATGATGCGCAGGTCCAGGTCGTTGACAAGCATCAGGTCGTCGGGATTGAGCTGCGGCGGCAGCGGGGTGCCCGGTGGATCGGTCCACACGATGGTGGCCACCAGCGGCTCGTCGCCGGTGGCAAAGACGGGTATGCTGATGCTTTCGTTTTGGTGCAGGTACTTCTCCCTCAAAAGGAAATGCTTGCCCATTCGCTGGTCGTCACTCAGGATCCTGGCGGCCGACAAGGTGTTCATCAATCCCCAGCCGTGGCGGTAATCGGGTCCGGGTCCATCCCCTGCCTCATCTGCCGTGTGGATCAACAGGGCTTTCATGCTTGCGGCACGGATGCTGTCGTTTCCGTGGATGCCCCGGTATAGCTGGAGCAGCAGGCCGATGGAGCCGCTCACATTGGGTGCCGCCATGGAGGTGCCGCTCATGCTGGTGTAGGCGGCGTCACCCGTGGAGGAGGTGGAGTAGAGTCCCACACCACTGGCCACCAGGTCGGGCTTCACCCGTCCGTCGTCTGTCGGGCCCCAGCTGCTGAAAGGCGACATGATCACATCGCCGGGTTCGTCGTAGCCGCCCTGTATGTTGTACACGGCACCAACGGTGAGGATGTTTTTCGATACGCTGTTGAAAGGCAGGCAGTCGTAGCCATCGAGACCCCCTCCCACCTGCCGGATGGTGGTGGAGTCGCGCACCCATTGTCCGTTGATCATCACCTCGTGGATGACTGGCTGCTGAATGGGTCCCGCGACGCGGTTGTTGCCTGCCGCTTTCACGGGCAGGTAATAGGGCTTGGCCCAGGTCACCTGGTCCCACATCTGCGCATTCTGGTCATAGAAGCCAAAACCCCAGGCTTCGGTTTCATCATGGTGTCCGTACCAGCGCCATATGTTGCCGGCCCAGTGCCAGCCGGCAATAAAACCGTAGGAGTGGTTAGACACACGCAAGCCCAGGGAGGCGGCCATGAGCATCTCAGACAGGTCATCGTTCCAGTCGTAGGCGTGGAGCCGGGCTGAACCCGACATGCCACGGGCCTGGCTGGCCACCCCGGCTGCCACCATCGTGCCAGCCACGTGGGTGGCGTGGTTGCTGTTGTCGGTCGACCCGTCGATCTGGCTGACGCGGCCACCAAACTCCTGGTGGCTCAATAACACCCGTCCGCTGTCCCACACCCCCAGCGTTTCGCTCAGGCCATTCAGGTCATAGGCCGCTCCACCACCCGCCCACAGTGATCGTGTGGAGATCGTGATGGCCGCCTCCAGGTTATAGGTCACATAATAGTAGGGCATCCCGTCGCGAAAGAACTGCAGCTCCTTCACCTGGTCGCCCACTTCACGACGAATGGGCAGTCCCAGCTGGATGGCCCGCTGCTCCGCTTCCAGGCGGCCCTGCCTCCACCGATCCGACAGACTGGTGGCCAGGCGCTGGTATTCTGAGGCCATTTCCCCGGAAGGGGCAATCACTGAAGCAGCCTCACTGCCACTGCCATCCCCGGAAGGGGCAATCACTGGAGCGGCCTCTCTGCCATTCCCCTCCCCGGAAGGGACAGTCAGCCCCGCCGCTTCTC
>SKNE01000199.1 GCA_007120675.1 Bacteroidales bacterium | reverse complement strand
GGCGAGCAGGATCACCGGGATGATATTGGTCAGCATATTGATCTGGTAGCCCAGCAGGGAGATCAACCCCATGGTCCAGGTGGCGGCGATGATCACCGTCAGCAGGGGCAGGACAACACCCCGTCCGCTGCGGAATCCCGCCAGCAGGATCAGGCTGATGATCAGCAGTGTCAGCGGAGCGATGATCTGCACATCATGCACGATGATGCGGCTGAGCTCAAGCAGGGTCACGGGCATCCCGCCGAAATAGATCTCCCCCTCAAAGGGAAGGTGGGCCAGTTTTTCCTGGATCTGCTCCACCACCCCGGCGCGGTTGTAGCCGGTGAGGATCTTACCGATCACCAGGGTGGCCATGGCGTCTTCGGAGACCAGATTGCGACGGTACATCTCCCTGGACAGGGTGTAGGTCCTGAGGGAGTCGAGCACTTCCGGGTCCCTTGGAATATCGAATTCATCCACCAGTCGGCCCATCTCAATGCCCCATTCAGAGCCCCTGATATCCAACACATTGGTGAGGCTTGTCACATAACCTATACCGGGTACCGTGCGGATGCTGTCGGTGACCTGTCGCACCAGCTCCAGCATCTCCGCTTCAAATACGGGCTTTCCTGAGAGTCCGACGATGGCCATCTCATTGCCCCCGTAAGTGTCGCCAATCCGGTTGAAGAGGGCTGCCGCCGGGTCGTCTTCGGGCAGGTAGCTCATCACGTCGGCGTTGATCTCAAGGTCTTTCAAAAAGTAAGCCATGAGCAGGGTGAGCAGGGCCACCGTCCACAGGATGGCCCGGCGAAAGCGAATGGTCCACAGCGCAAATGACTTCATATGGCTTGCATTAATCCTGTTCTACATGGCCTGTCCGGGCCGTTTGGCAGCGACCACCTCCAGTCTTTGCCACGGCCTTTGCAGGGCGGTGGTCGGTCCCCGTTATTCCGGCCGCTTCCGCCGGGCGGTGATCGCTTCCCGGTATTACGGCCGCTCCCGCCAGGCGGAGACTCTTCACCCGGGCCGTTCCGGTTTCGCCCTGATCCCCTCATAGAGCACATCGATCATGGGAAGGATATGCCGTTCGTTGTCGTAATCGCGTTTTCCCATGAAAATGGGCAGCTCAAAACCCTTGGTGGCGATGAGTATGGCCTCGGCCACCAGCCGGGTGTCGGCCACACGGAAGATGCCCGCCTCATTGCCTTCGTCCAGCATGCCTTTGATGATGCTGATCTCCAGCTGGTCGTACTCCTGCCGCAGGGTCTCCACCACCCCCATGTTCTGCAGGAGGTCTTCCCGCAGGGCGGCATAGTAGACGGACAACTCCCTGATGGCACGCATGCGGGCCTGCAGGTAGCTGCGCAGCTTCAGGTCGGGCGCCTGGTCCTGCCTGGCTATCTCCTGGAGTTTTAGGGAAAGGGCTTTCACCTCGGTATCGATCACCGCCTTGAAGACCGCCTCCTTGCTATCGAAATGGCTGTAAATGGTGCGACGACCCTTACGGGCGGCCAGGGCGATGTCGCTCATGGAGGTCTTCTGAAAGCCGAAGCGCTCAAAAACCTTGCGTGCCCCCGACAGGATGTGCTCTTTTGTGTTCATTCTTTCCAGCCTTTGTGGTGTGATGATAACACATTTGCACAAATATAGTGTTTTTGTGCCAAATGATGCCGTGTGCGGACTTTTTTTACTTTTGTATACGGGCTATCCCGTTAAGGGGAGATATGGTGGGAACGGACCTGTGTCCGCGTAAATCAGGGAAACATTAAAATGCTCAGCTTATGAAACGTATTGTAGTACTTACCGGTGCGGGCATCAGTGCCGAGAGCGGTATCAGGACCTTCAGGGACAGCGGCGGCTTGTGGGAGGAATACGACATCATGGATGTGGCCACCTTTGAAGCCTGGGAGCAGAACCGCGACCTGGTGATGGAGTTTTACAATCAGCGGCGCAAGCAGTTGTACGAGGTAAAACCCAACGAGGCCCATTACGCGCTGGTTGACCTGGAAAAGGATTTTGATGTGCGCATCATCACGCAGAACGTGGACGACCTGCATGAGCGCGCTGGCTCCAGCCACGTGATGCACCTGCATGGTGAGCTGAAGAAGGTGCGTTCGACGGTGGACGACAGCCTGGTGTACGACCTGGATGGCTGGGAGCTGAAGGTGGGCGACCATTGTGAGAAGGGTTCACAGCTTCGTCCCCACATCGTGTGGTTTGGTGAGCCGGTGGAGATGATCCCTGCCGCAGCCGACTTGTCGTCCACCGCCGACATCTACGTGATCATCGGCACTTCCCTGAATGTCTATCCCGCTGCCGGACTGGTGGGCTATGTCCGCCCCGGCACCCCGGTCTACCTGATTGACCCGGGCGAGATGAGTGTGGGACACATACCGGGCGTGCGCGTGATCAGGGAGAAAGCCGGCAGGGGAACCCGCCAGCTGGCAGAAATGCTGCGCAGTGGGAAAAGCGGGTAAGGGGCAGCCGGACTGGTGGTACGGCGCACAGGCAGAAAATGGGGCGTCTGGACCGGTAGTTCAGTGCAAAGGCAGTAAAAAGGGACAGCCAGACTGGTGGTACGACGAACAGGCAGTAAAATGGAGCAGCCAGACCGTTAGTTTGGCGCACAGGCAGTTAAAAGGGGCACCTGATGATGAAGGCCATGGTTTTTGCAGCCGGCGTGGGCCGGCGCCTGCATCCCCTCACCGGGCACACACCCAAGGCCCTGGTGGCCGTGGGGGGGTACCCCATGATCTGGCACGTGCTGAACAAGCTGCGGCGTGCGGGGGTGACCCGGGTGGTGGTCAACATCCACCATCATGCCGGGCAGATGAGGGCATACCTGGGGGGACTGAAGCTCGAGGGACTGAGCATCGATCTGTCCGATGAAAGCGGCCAGCTGATGGATACAGGCGGGGGCTTGCTGAAGGCCAGCCCCTTTTTGGAGGGGGATCATCCGTTCTTCTTGTACAACGTGGATGTGCTGAGCGACATTTCCATGGTTCACATGCTGGAGCAGCATATGCGCCGAAGGCCGCTG
>SKNE01000036.1 GCA_007120675.1 Bacteroidales bacterium | reverse complement strand
CGAAGGCTGATGACCCGAAGGCTGATGAATCGAAGGCTGATGACCCGAAGGCTGATGACTCAAAGGCTGATGATCAACCGTCTGACGACACCAAGTCGGAGGAGGACAAGTAGGTTCGGTCATTTTGCCCAATCTAAAAGGAAAGGCCATCCCAGGCGGGGTGGCCTTTTTTTAGGTGTGCCGCACTAAAGCTGGAGTCATCGTACTGCCTGCAGCAGCACTTCGGCCGGGTGCAGTGCTTTTCTCCCTGTGCCATCAAGGATCTGGTGCCGGCAGCTGGTCCCCGCCGCCACGATGATGGCTTCAGCGGGTGCCTCCCTCAGCGCCGGGAACAGGGCCATCTCCCCGATCTGCATGCTGAGCTCATAATGCTTCTTTTCATAGCCAAAAGAGCCAGCCATGCCACAGCATCCGCAGTCGACCTGGCGGATCTCCCCTTTTGCAGCCAGTCCCAGGGCGATGAGGCTATGCTTCATCGATGAGAGGGCTTTTTGATGGCAATGGCCATGCAGATAGATGGGGTGTGGTAGTGGGTTGAACAGTGACGCTTCGATGCGTCCCAGGTTCACCTCCCTGGCCAGGAACTCCTCGAGGGTGTAGCAATGGGTCGCCATGCTGATGGCCCCTTCCTTTTCCCGTCCCCGCAGCAGTGAAGGGTACTCATCCCGGAAGCTCAGTATGGCCGAAGGTTCCACCCCCACCAGGGGATTATCTGCACTGATGAGGGGACTAAGCGCCCGGACATTCTCTTGTGCGATGGCTTTGGCCTTTTTCAACAGGCCCTTGGACAGGTAGGTACGGCCGCTTTCCTGGTGCCTGGGCAGGTGCACCCGGTAGCCCAGCTTATGCAGCAACAGGCAGGCACTGATCCCTGCACTGGTGTCGTTGTAGTTGGTAAATTCGTCACAGAAAAGATTGACCTCCTTTGAGGGTTTGGTGTTCTCGTTAAGCTGGCTGAGGTGTTTGGCAGCCCAGGCCCTCAGGCTTTGTGGCTGAATCTTTGGCAATTGCCTTTGCCGTGCGATGCCCAGGCTCATTTTTACCAGGGGGGCTGTGAGGGCATTGCCGGCCACGAAATTAAAGAGACCGGGGAACTTGCTCCCCAAGCTGTTAAAACGGCCGTAGGCGCCAGTGATCCTGGCGCCCAGGGGTGTTCCGCGGGCCATGTAGTATTGTTGAAGCGCCTCTGCCTTGTACTTGCCCACATCCACGTTGGAGGGACATTCAGCCTTGCATCCCTTGCAGGAAAGGCAGAGGTCCAGCACATCAATGATCTCCCGGTGGTCGAAGGGGTTGGGTCTGGACGAATGGGTGATGAACTCACGTAACAGGTTGGCTCTCCCGCGGGTGCTATCATATTCATTCAGCGTAGCCTGGTAGGAGGGACACATGACGCCTCCGGCTGCATGGGGCTTGCGGCAGTCGCCGGAGCCGTTGCACTGCTCCACAGCGCGCAGGAAACCTTTGTTCTCCTCAAAGTCCAGGAAGGTCCCGATCTTTTTGTCCCGTTGACCCGGACTGTAGCGGAGATGCTCTTTCATGGACGGGCTGTGCACGATCTTTCCGGGATTCAGCAGTTCCTGCGGATCCCAAACCCCTTTGAGCTGGCACAGCAGCTCATGGCATCGCTCTCCCAGCACCAGCGGAATGAATTGTGCACGCAACCTGCCATCGCCGTGTTCGCCGCTGAGGGAGCCCCTGTATTTCTTTACCAGCCCGGCCATCCCCTCGGCCACTTTGTAGAAGCGCTCCACATCGGTGCGGACCTTCAGGTTCAGGACGGGCCGCAGGTGCAGCTCGCCGGTCCCGATGTGCGCATAATACACACATTGGAGTCCAAGCCTGTCCAGCATCTCCTGCACCTCCCCGATGAAGGCGGGGAGGGCTTCCACGTGGACGGCGCTGTCCTCTATGACCGCCACGGGCTTCGCATCGCCGGGAATGTTTGATAGCAGGCCCAGTCCGGCCTTGCGCAGGGCCCACACCCTATTGATGTCGCCATCAAAGAGTACCGGGAAATGGTAGCCAAGCCCCTCATCACGCATCTCAGCCTCCATTTCCGCAGCCCGCCTGGTGGCCTCCTCCCGGCTGTTGCAGGCAAACTCCACCACCAGGATGGCCCCCGGTTCACCCTGGATGAAGAAACGGTTCCTTGACTGCTGGATGTTGTTGCGGGTGCACTCCAGCACATGGTGATCGATCAGCTCCACGGCGACGGGTTGGTGCCGGAGGGCGACCAGGTTGGCCAGCAGGGACTCGCGAATGCTTTTCACATGCACACACACCAGGGCCTTCTCAGGCGGTGGCAGATCCACCAGGTTCAATTTGAT
Organism: Bacteroidales bacterium; assembly: GCA_007120675.1. GTDB lineage: Bacteria > Bacteroidota > Bacteroidia > Bacteroidales > UBA7960 > PUPG01. The sequence continues at coordinate 8,987 of SKNE01000036.1, read as the reverse complement.
GCTGGTAAACAAAGCAAGGGTGCCTTCCGAGCCGCACAACAGCTTTGACATGTTGAAGTCTTCCTCCCCACCGAACACCCTGCTGTTCAACAGCAGGTCCAGCGCATATCCCGTGTTGCGCCTGTTGATCCTCGGGTCAGGATAGCGGGCGCGGATCTCATCCTGGGTGGATTGGTCGGACAGGCTTTGGAACAGGTGGCTGTAAATCTTATTTTCCAGCTTGCTTCCAATGCATTTGTCGCGAAAGGCTTGTGGGTCAAGGGGGCCAAAGCGGGCCGGCGATCCGTCGGCCAAAAGGGCATCGATCTCGATGGTGTGGTCCCGGGTGCTCCCGTAGACCAGTGAGTGTGAGCCACAGGAGTTGTTGGCCACCATGCCACCGATCATGCACCGGTTACTGGTGGAGGTCTCCGGACCAAAAAAGAGTCCGTGGGGCTCCAGGTAACGATTCAAATCGTCGAGGATCACCCCCGGCTCCACCCGCACCCAGCGCTCCGCGGTGTTCAGCTCAAGGATTTTGTTCATGTAGCGGGAGAAGTCCACCACCAGTCCGTGCCCCACCACCTGTCCGGCAAGGGAAGTGCCCGCCGTGCGGGGAATAATGGGCAGCTGGTGCAGCTGGCAAAATGCCAGCACTTTCTTCAAATCGTCCGCATGGGCCGGACGGCAGACGGCTGCGGGCAGCTCCCTGTAGACCGAAGCGTCGGTGGCGTACATCAGCCGCCAGCTCTGGTCGTGGAAAAGGTCGCCGTCCAGCGAAGCGGCAAAAGCAGAAAAAAGGTCAGAGGAAGGGAGTCTTCGCGCTTCCATACACATTCAGATAGGCAAAGCGGTTCCTACATGGGGTCGCCGCTGCGGTAAAAATTGGTGCTTTCGAAGATCTTGTCGGCGTTGGCGGCCTTAAAGCCCTGGTAAAAGTTGCCATCCGCATCGCGGTATCGCAGGGTGAACTCATAGAAGCAGGAAGGGATCTCAAAGGTGCCGTCGTTGAACTGGATGGGCCGCACCTCGGCTTTGATGGCCGATTGTTCCAGCAGCTCCTCCGGCTTTCCATAGATCTCACTGCCCGAGGAGGCGTTCATCAGGTAGCCGTTTTGCTTGACAAAGGCATTGACCTCCTGGAGTGTGTTGAAATTTTTCAGGTCATTGACCTTGATGGCGAAGTGATTGGCCCGGTAGCCATAGACCAGGGTCCAGGCCGCGTACTCGCTTTCTTGCCGGAGGCTGTTGTAGGTTTCGAAGGGGATCTTGCCCCAAAGGCTGCCTTTGTACACCAGCATGGGATCATCGTACAGCTCTCCGGGCAAGCTGTCGAGGCGCTCCCTGACAGTCTTTTGGAGTCCATCGCTGAACTGCTCCAGCAAGAGCTCACTGATGAAAACCTTGGGTGCCCCCGGATCACTGCGATGCTCATAATGGCGGCCATACACCTTCTTTGCCTTGAAGTCGTATTCGCCCCGCGCCTCATAGCCGTTGTCCGTAAAAATACGGGCTACCTTGTCGATGTTCATGCGCGGGTCGTTGAATGTGCGCAAGGCAATATGGTCGTGCACCACCTGTTCGCCTTCGGCCTCAAAAAGGTCGTAGATCCTCTTGACGGATTGATTCTGTGTGCTGTAATCAATCCAGAAACGGTGAAAAATGTCTTGTATTTGCATAATGGATCATGATATGTGAATGAGTGTATGAAGGTACAATTTTTTTTGATCCGCGGCACCCGGCGCTTGTTTGTCCCCGGACAGGAGAAAAGACAAAGCTTGCTTGCACCGGGAGACTGCTCACGGGGTTAGTTCAGCCTGACACGGGCAATGACGGGATTGTGGTCAGTATAGAGGAAGTCCAGGTGCAGTCCCTCGACCTGCACAATCTCCACATTGGGTGAAAGGATATAGAAATCGATCAGTGTCGTTGGGGTGATGGTGGGATCGTAGGGTATGTAGGCCCTCCGGTTGGTTGGAACCCGCGCATCATAAACCAATTGCCATCCTGGCAGCAGGTCCCCGGGCATAAAGACCAGGTTCTTGTCATCGAAGATGTTGTGGTTGAAGGCAGGTTCGAAGCCGGGGGGGCTTAGGTTGAAGTCGCCACCCGCTATCACATAGTTCCCCAGGTCATACTCCCTGAGCATGATCTCTTCCATGAAGCGCATCTGTTTATAGCGCAGGCTGCCGTCGTCGAATGCTGAGTTATGGGTGTTGATGACGACCAGTTCACCTCCCCCTTCCATGGGGTAGCGGTTCATGAGGAAGCAGCGCTGCAGGTTAAACAGGCTGACAGGCCACTGGTAGCCACCAGGGAAGCTGAACCTTGAACTGATGGCGGGTGTCGCCCTGCTGGCTGTCAGGATGCCCGAGTTAACCCTGCCCATGGGATTACGCAGGGGCACGGGGACAAAGCGAACCTGGTAGTTGATGCCGAAGGACTGAATATGGTGCGGCAAGGCCTCTTTGATGCTGTCTGGCATATGGATCCCATAGGAGCGCCGTGACCTATAATCGACCTCCTGGAGCAGAAAAAAGTCCATTTCCCGGTGATTTTCCAGGACATCCATCATGCCCTGCAGGTTTTCGTGGGTGCGCTGCCTGCTTGTTCGCATGAGCCGGCCGCCGTCGTAAAAGAAATCCATGTCGCTGCCCATGCCTGCGTAGCCCAGGTTCCATATCATAAGGGACAACTCAACACCCCGGCTGAGGGGATCGGGACGGTCGCTGGAAAACACTTCAAGTTGCTCCGGTGGTTTGTACATGGTCATTTGGGCGTATAGCAGAAAGATAAGGAACAGGCCGGTCAGCAGCAGGAATAAGCGCAGGATGGCACGAAAAACAGGGACTGGGTTCATGGGTTAAAAAAGGGTTTTACCGGATAAATTTACGAAATAACTTGGGCTTTTTGTGTAATTTCGTGCCACTGCCTTGTTTTTATCCGGCCAGCGAGGCCGTGGAGGCCAGGGAGGCATTGCAAGCAGGCTTTGCTTGCGGGGACCCGGGAAGTACCGGCTTTATAATGAACGACAAGATGATTGTTGCAGAAGATATCCACAAGTCTTACGGCAGTTTGAAGGTGTTGAAAGGGATCAGCCTGCAAATTCAGGCAGGGGAGGTCGTATCGGTTGTGGGTGCATCGGGCGCGGGCAAGAGCACCCTGCTGCACATTATTGGCACACTGGACCGTTACGACAGGGGCCGTGTGCTGATCGACGGAAAGGATGTTTCGGGCATGGGGGACAGGCAGCTGTCTGCTTTCCGGAATCGCCACATCGGCTTCGTGTTTCAGTTCCATCATCTGTTGCCTGAATTCACGGCCGAGGAGAATGTGGCCATCCCCGCGTTCATTGCAGGCAGGTCGGGAAAGGAGGGCATTCAGCGTGCCCGTGAGCTTTTGGAGCTAATGGGACTGGCCGGGCGTCTTGATCACAAACCGTCTGAACTGAGTGGTGGAGAGCAGCAGCGGGTGGCGGTGGCCCGGGCCCTTGTCAATGACCCGGTGGTGGTATTGGCTGATGAGCCCAGTGGCAACCTGGATTCGCGCTCATCCGAGGAGTTGCACCGTTTGTTTTTTGACTTGCGGGAGCGACTGAAGCAAACCTTTGTGATCGTGACCCACAACGAACGCCTTGCTTCCATGGCCGACCGCACCCTATCCATGCGCGACGGACTGATCGTCTGACCGGCTCCTTCATTTTTCCGGGTGTCACCCTTTGACCATCGACGCCAGCTCTTCTTCCCCAATGAGGGGGATGTTCAGCGATTCGGCCTTCTTTCGTTTTTCCGGACCCATCTTCTCACCGGCCATCACAAAATCGGTTTTGGACGAGATGCTGCCCTTCACCTCACCACCGTGCGATTCAATGAGTTGCTTGATCTCATCCCTGGAGAAGCGTGAAAAGACCCCGGACACCACAAAGGTTTTTCCCCGGAGCGCTTCGCCGCTGTCGCCCGTTTCTTCCTCCAGGCTAAAGGACAAGCCTGCTTCTTTCAATCGCCGGAGGATCTCCTGGTTGTCCGGGTCGTCAAAATAGGCACGTATACTGCTGGCCAGGGCTTCACCCACATCGCGCACAGCGACGAGTTCTTCGTAGCTGGCCTCCTGCAGCCGGCGGATATCTTTGAAGTGCCGGGCCAGCTTACGTGCCATGGTTTCGCCCATATGCCTTATCCCCAAGGCAAATAGCACCCTTTCAAAGGGCACCTGCCTGGAGCGTTCCAGCGCATCAAGCAGGTTGCGCACAGTCTTATGGCGGAAGCTCTGTTTGCGTGTCTGTCCCGTGAGGGGATCGGTCATGGTCTTCTCCAACCCGATCAGTTTGTCATGGTCCAGGTCGTAAAGGTCTGCAATGTTGGCGATCCTGCCCTGCTGGATCAACAGGGCGGTCTTGCCCTCCCCCAGGCTGTCGATGTTCATGGCCCTGCGTCCGGTAAAGTGTTCTATCCTGCCTTGCAGCTGGGGGGGACAGCTGTCGCTGTTGGGACAATAGTGTGCGGCCTCCCCCTCATTTTTGATGAGGGCGGTGTGGCACTCCGGACAATCCCTGGTGAATTGCAGCTTTTTGGCCCCTTCTTTTCTTTGGGATGTGTCGACTCCCGTGACTTTGGGGATGATGTCACCTCCTTTCTCCACGTAGACCATGTCATCCTTATGGAGGTCCATCTCATCCATCCGTTCGGCATTGTAAAGGGATGCCCGTTGCACGGTGCTGCCTGCGATGGGAACCGCTTCGAGAATGGCTACCGGGGTTACCGCCCCAGTGCGTCCCACCTGGAACGCCACATCCTTCAAACGGGTGAGTCCGCGCTCGGCCTTGTATTTGAAGGATATGGCCCAACGGGGAAACTTACTGGTGAAGCCCAGCTCCCTTTGCTGGGCGTGGCTGTTCACCTTGATCACCACGCCGTCGATGTCGTAGGGCAGGTGTGCGCGTCTCTCTTCGTATTCGTGAATGTAGTCGAAGACCTCTTCCATGGTGGCGCACTTCCTGGTATCGTCTGACACCCTGAAGCCCATGTCCCGCGCACCCTGAAGGCTGTCCCAGTGGGTTTCAAAGGGGAGTTCCTCACCCAGTATGCCATAGATGAAGCAGTCCAGTTTGCGGCGGGCCACCAGGCTGGAATCCTGCATCTTGAGGCTGCCAGCAGCTGCATTGCGCGGATTGGCGAACAGGCTTTCCCCGTTGCGCTGACGCATTTCGTTCAGCTTCATGAAGCTGGCATGGGGCATATAGACCTCTCCGCGCACATCGAAACGTTCGCCCACAGGGTGTTGCAAACGCAGTGGGATGCTGCCAATGGTCCGGATGTTGTGGGTGACCTCATCACCCTGAACGCCGTCTCCCCTTGTGACAGCGCGCAGCAGAAGGCCACCTTCGTAGGTGAGGGAAATGGCCACCCCGTCAAATTTGAGCTCACATACATATTCGTATGGGGATTGCAGGCTTTTGGACACCCTTGCATCAAAGGCCAGAAGCTCCTCCCGGCTATAGGTGTTGCCCAGCGACAGCATGGGATAGCGGTGAACCACCACCGGAAACTTCTTGCTTATCTGTCCGCCCACACGCTGGCTGGGCGAATGCTCACTCCGCAGGTCGGGAAACTGTTCCTCCAGGCCTGTCAGCTCCTCCATCATCATGTCATAGTCATAATCACTGATGCGGGGATCTGCCAGCACGTAATACCGGTAGTTGTGCTCCTCGAGCTGCCGGCTCAGCTCACTGATGCGCTTTTTTGCTTCGTCACGATTCATGGTAAAAAACAATTCAATGCGTCCGGATTGATACAATCCGGGGGTTGGCAAGGGGGGCGGGCGTAAGATTAGCGTCCCCCGATGATGACGTTCAGGTTTTTGAGGTGGATAAACATCACCGGGATGTTCTGGGGGTTGAACATCATCTTTTCCTCCATATTGAAAGGGTTATAGAGGATCTTTTCCGGGTCGGAGGTGATCATGATGGCGTCCACCTCATTCTCTTTGGCAAACTGAAGCAGCTGTTTGTGAAACGAACCCTTTTTCCCGGCATGGGTCACGCTGTAACTGACATTGCTTTGCTCCAGCAGGTTTTTTACCTGGTTCAGGTCCGCCTGGATCTTTCGCTGGTCATGACGGTCGCTGTAGGTATCCACATATAATTCAATGTGCGCGCCGGCCAGGTGGTGCATGGTTTTGGCCCATTTGACCTTTTGCTTTGATCCCGGCTGGATATCCAGCGGGTAGAGGATCTTCCTGTAGTTGTGCCCTGTTGCCGGCTCCCGGACCACCACCACGGGGATGGGAGATCGCCTGACCAGGTGGAAGGCAAAACTGCCCCTGAACCATTGCCTCTTTTTTCTCCTCATTGTGCCCATGAAAAGGAAGAGCGCATCATGGTCCCTGGCGGTTTTGCCCAGCTCGTGTATGAGACTGCCCCTGGCGGTGGTGACTGCAACCTCCAATCCGTATTTGTCTGCACTTTCCTTCCTGACAGCCTCCAGCTTCTCGGTGATGTAATCCTCACCCTTCTGCTCTTTTCTCAATAGCTCTTTTGTTTTCCGGCCATACACGTGGAGGAGTAACAAACTGGCGTTGGCACTCTTTGCAAAGGCTGCCGCATGCTGGAGAGCGTGTTCACTGTTGGGGCTAAAATCGTACGACACCAGTATCAATGCTTTGTTTTCCGGGCTCATGGGGTTTGATTTTTGGAAGGCTTTATGGGTTGGAACGGGAATTAAAACGGCAATTTACAAAAAAAAGGGATAGAAGGTGCTTTTTGCGATCCTATTCTTTCGACGCCAACCTGCGATGGTTCTCTTTTTTGCGTGCAGCCGTTGTGGCACGGTGATGCAGGCAGGTGTGCCCGGGATCAGGGTCCTTGTGCCGGTGCCCTGTCCCCATTGGGTCAACGCAGGGGAATCCGGTACATCAGGTGATAATGCAGCATCAGGTTGGTGCTCCCGCTGTGCTTGCCATAACCGCTGATGATATAGGGGTCCATCCCTGTCCGGCTGCTTCGGGCAACCAATAGTCTGCCGCGCAGGGCCCATCCCACGAAAAAATGACGAAACACCTCTGCCTTCAGACCCAGTCCCGCCTCCAGCCAGTGGGCCTGGTAGGATTCACTGTCCAGGGCATCCTCAAAATCGCCCCAATAGGGATCGCTGATAAGGATGAAGGGGGCTTCTTGCTTCAGCCTGCCATACCCGTAGCGAAAGGAGAGCAAGACAAGGTCGTTGGGGTTGTGGTCTCCCCGGCCCAGGACGTTGAAGTCGGGTCCCAACCGGAAAAAGAATCCGTCCGACTGGTACCGGTGGCTTTCTTTGTCCACGTTCACCGACACCAGGCCTGCTTCCAGGGCAAGAAAATGGTTTTTGCGCCACTCGATGTCGACGCTAAGTTCTGAGTCCATCACTTCAGGCTCAAGGAGGTGACGTGCCAGTCCCGACACATCCAGTCCAACCCTGATGGAGGGGGCAAAGAGCGTGTCATTGGCAGGCAATAGCGGCAGGCTATAAGCCACCATTGTCAGCAGGAAGAAATACCTTAACATGTTCATCCAATGTATTGCTTACGTGCTTGTTCACCACGGTGGCAGACTGTATGTGCCAGCTCGTATGTGTGAGCTCTTCGATGTCAAAAAACAGGGTGAACCCGCACTCCACAGACATAAAGTGGGTTTCGCGCAGGTATTGAAGCCAGAGGGTGTCGCGATGATGAAAAAAGTCCAGGATAAAGGCGCAGCCCCCGCTGTGCGGGTTCAGTGGCAGCTCCAGCACCGATACGTTTTGCAGCATGTCGTAAACCGGGACCTGGGGGTATGTCAGGGTGAAGACACGCATGGAGTCAACCAGGGCCCACTGGCCTGTATCGTCACCGGCCTGGTAAAAGCCGATGCGCAGGCTGTTGGCCCTTACGTCTTCACATAGCTCGTCGTCCTGGCAGGCATGCAAAAAGAGCATGCAAGCTGCCAGGGGGAGCATCGCTCTGAATGTAAACAGCCAGCCGGCTGCCTGTGATCTCTTCATCCCGACAAATTTACTGTTTTTTTTCAGGCGAAATTTCAATGGAATGCCATATGTCCGGGGATGATCCCCGTGGGGTGGCTGCTGATCAGCTGCCCCTTTTCGTTGTGGCGCAGAATGAGTCCCCGCTGCACGTAGTCAATGGCATCGCTCACATAAACATCGCCATTGTCCGGATCAACGGCCAGGGCGTAAAACAATCGCCCCCCGGCGGGTATGAACAGCTCTGCCGTGGGATTGGCTGAGTGGGTATCCAGGCGCAGCACTGCCTCGCCCAGGATGTACAGGTAGCGGCCGTCCGGACAGATGGACAGGCGTGAATAGAAGCCGTCTTTGTCGGGAAGGCTGTACGAACCAGCTATGCTGAAATCACCGGGGTCAACCCGGTACAGGGTGGGAGGGTGATCCTTGAAAAGGGCGCTGCCCCCTGACAGGACCCAGAGCATTTGCTGTGCGTCGCCGGCCATGGCCACAGGTCCGGGAGGCACATGCAAGCTGTCCGACAGCGAGTCCGTCTGCGGGTCGATGCGGTAGAGCTGGTCGCTTTGCACGCCGCTGACATACACCATGTCCTGGATGGTTTTGATGGCTTCGGTCCAGCCGTTTGTGGCTATCGCCCCGCTCAGCTCGTGCTTTTCCAGGTCGATGATGCTCACCTTATTGGCATAGAGGTCAGTAACGTAGGCCCTGCTGCCGTTGACCACCTCCATATGGCGTGGCGACAACAGGCCATCGATGCGGTGCTGTCGCAGCCCCGTGGCGGGGTCGACTACCTCTATCTTTCCTGAGTTGTTCACCACCAGGTAAGCCAGTCCGTCGTGCAGGAAGATGGACTGAAGCACATCACCCAGGTGCTCGTCGTTGGCGTGGCGGTAGATATCGTGCAGGATGGTGTCATTGACTTTGTCGTAGTAGCTCAGGGAGGCATTTCCCCAGCCGAAGTTCCCCTCGTTGGCAATGAAAAGGCCCTGCCCGGGTACAATGCTCCCGGGGGGCGGGGGG
>SKNE01000059.1 GCA_007120675.1 Bacteroidales bacterium | reverse complement strand
CCGAGGTGGTTCTCAGCCTGGGCGTGGAAGTGCAAAACTCGGTAAAAGCCATCTATGGCGCAGACATCCTGGCCGGAGCCGGCTGGTTCAAAGAACGCAAGGATGGTCATGCCTACTTTTTCCCCGGTAACTTCAGTGACAGGGCCGGAGCCTACTTCCATCAATATGGCAGGGAAAGGACCCGTGAAGCCTTTGCCCGCTGGTATGAGAACGCCATAGAGAATGCCAGGCTGTGTCCCACGGCACAAGAATACCACAATACACAAAAGGATCTTATTTCCCAGGCACTTACTCCGCCCAACCCAAAGGTGTTCACCGAGCACCTCAACGTATTCGACTGCTCAAAGGTCAGCGACGGGGCCTCCTCCATACTTGTCCTCTCTGAAGAAGGACTGCAACGTGCAGGGATTCCAAAAGGAGAGGCTGTTGAAGTGATGGGATGGGCCCTTTGTGTGGATGATATCACCAAAAAGCCCGCAGATCTCACCCGGCTGGATACCGTGGCCGAAGCCGCCAAGCAGGCCCTGAAAAAGGCTGGCATCGGCATCGGACAGCTGGGCACCATCGAACTGCACGACTGCTTCACCATCGCCGGCATCATGATCATGGAAGCACTGGGGTTTGCCCCGGGGGGCAAGGGCGCCGAATTCGTGACGCAGGGTCATACCGCCCGGGATGGCAGCATACCCGTTAACACCACCGGGGGACTCATCGGCTGGGGTCATCCCACCGGTGCCACCGGGGTGCACCAGGCCGTCACCATCTGGGAGCAACTCACGGGAAAGGCAGGAGAGGCGCAGATCAATATCCCGCCAGACAAAGCCTACGGCCTGTCGATCAACATGGGGGGAGACGACAAAACGGTGGTGGCCATCGTCTACAAGAAAGCCAGCTGAGAAAATGGCCGGCCATGGCAGGAGATGAAAACCGGCATGGGGCCGGATCAGCCATGCATCTCTTGCCAGGCTTAAACAGCGATGGTGGGGCGCCTACTGCTTAACCTTCTGCAGTATCTTGAGTGGGATGGGGAGCGCCTACTGCTTAATCTTCTGCAGTATCTTTAGTGGGATCAAAATGGAACGGTGCTCGTAGCGGGCAAACTGCCTGAGCTCCTGCACCGCCTTCTCAAACATGTACAGCTGAAGCAGGTGATCCCGCTGGACTTCGTCTCCGGGGATGACCGCCTCACCGGCCATTCGGTCAAGATAGGCATCCAGGAAGGTGTCTGCCACACGCTGGTACCACTGCTCCAGCAGCGTGCGCAGGTAAGGTGCATCCACGTTCACAAACTCCTTGCGCATGAAGTAACCCTTGTAGATGGCATAATGGAATGAACTGAGCATGGAGGCCACATCCTTCAGGGGACTATGACGAATTTTTCTTACGCTGAAGTCCCTTTCCAACTCCCCCTCAAAATTCACGATCCGGAAGTCCTTCCCTGTAAACAATACCTTATCCAGCTTATAGTTACCGTGAATGCGCAGTTTCAAGGCTTCCAGCTTGGACCCTTCCAGCCATTGGCGAACCTTCGAAAGAAAAATGCCTTCACTGTCCAGCATCTCGTGCAGAAGCACCTTGTGTTTGTCCGGCAACTGATCATCCATCTCCCTGATGGACTGGAAAGACTTCCTGACGAAGGTGCGCAGGGCCTGTACCAGGGACTTCTGGTAAAGCAGGGAGAAAGGCTCCGTATCGAAGCCCTTGTGTCCCTTTAAGGATTTGATGGCCAGGTGCATCTCAGCTGTACGAAGGCCCAGCAAGGCCACCATCTCCAAAAAGAAGGTCCCTATGACCTGATCCAGTTCGTGACGATTAAGGCCTCCTGCCCGTTTAAACTCCTCCTTGCCTGAGAGCAGCTCATCAAAGAAATCCTCGATGGCGGTCTGGGTCATGTTCCAGGCCTTGCCCACGCTGGGGATGTTTTCCATGAGGATGGCGATGGAGGTATTTTCCAGCTGTGGATTCCGGTAATCGATGCGGCCAAGGTAGGCGGGGATGTGTTCAAAACCCGCCTTGCGGGTGAGGTGCTTCATCATCTCCACGTCCGGATTCTCCCCTTCCTGCGGTGTACGATACAGCTTCAGGAAAAAACGGTCGCCAAAGACAACCGAGGAGTTGGTCTGTTTGCTGGTGACCAGGTGAGGGGGCAGCTGAGCATCCGGGTCAAACCGTTTTTTCAACAGGCTTCCCGACTTGGCCCGGATATCCCCGTTCAACCCCTTCATGGTCGAACGCCTGCGGATCAGGTCAAACAAGCACTCCTGGATCACCCTGTCAGCCGCTCCATCATAAAGGATCCCCTCCTCCGTGTTGTTTACCCGCAGGCGGGCAATCACAGAAGCAGGCCATTTGGACCGGACCTCAGAAGCCTTGGTATTCAGGGCCAGGGCAATGGGCATAAGGAAAATGTCTTTTCGACCCTCTATCAGATCCATCTCTATGATGAAAAGATAAGGGCGCCTCTTTTTCTCATTCACAGGGATAACGTCGATGATGTTGATGTTCCTGAGCTTCCTGGTATCGCCCCTGAACCATTTTATGTTAACCAGGTGGTTGAATAGATGCTCTTTGATGGCGTGCTGCATATCGATATCCATCCGCACCCATTCATCTTCATTGATAAGCAGGTCTTTTTCCCGGGCAGAAGGCTCAAGGGGCGATTCCGCCTCCTGTTTCCTCAATTCAAACCAGAAATAATTCTTAAACTGCATGCTCAGGGGCCAGGGAGCCTCTGAGATGGGGGGAAACTCATTGCGGCTGAAAACCTCCACCGGGATGGCGCCCTCATGCGCCTGCAGGTCCAGCTCTGCATGCTGTGAATAGCGGCTCAGGTTGACCACCACCAGGATCTCCTCTCCCTCAAAAGAACGGATAAAAGCCAGCACCCTGGGGTTGCTGGTGCTGACAAACTGGAGGCTGCCGCGACCAAAGGCCTTGTACTGACGCCTTTTGGCGATGACGCGCCGGTGCCACCAGAGAAAGGAGGATGGGTTTTTCTCCTGGTTCTCCACATTCACGGAAGTGTAATG
>SKNE01000168.1 GCA_007120675.1 Bacteroidales bacterium | reverse complement strand
TGAAACACCTTGCTGTTCCATCAGATCAACTTTTTTGTTACTTACATTTAGTGATTGTCCCGGCCCGCCCGATGCACATAGCCTTTCTTTGTCGGACTTAAAGGTCACATCCAAACTGGCCTTTACAAAATTATCCCATTGGTTTGGGCAGCCAAGCACGCCGGCAGCCATTCACACCTTTTACTGCACGGCAGCATGCCGCCACGCAATGTACGAAAATAATGCACAAAGTGGCTATTTTTTTGCCTTCTGACCCATGCTTCGTCGTCCGGACTCCGGGTGGTCATGGTAAAAAACATCTGAGATATCCGGCATCAAAGCCAGGCATCAAAGCCAGGCATCAAAACCCCACGGGCTGAAAGCAAAATTTTTTTATATTTGTCTTTTCCCCAGCCCATCATTAACCAAACAAAAGATATATCCATGAAGAAGATCTCCCGAAGGCAATTTGTTGGCAGCGCCGCCCTGGCTACTGCCGGCTTTACCATCTTACCCAGCAGCGTGATCAGCGGACTGGGACACAAGGCCCCCAGCGACAAGCTCAATGTCGCAGGTGTGGGTGTCGGTGGCAGGGGTTTTGGCATCCTGCGTGCCATAGAAAGTGAAAACATCGTAGCCCTTTGCGATGTGGACTGGCGTTACAGCAAGAATTGCTTCGACTACTTCCCGGAGGCCAAGCGTTACTGGGATTGGCGAAGGATGTACGATGAGATGATGGATGACATAGATGCCGTGGTGGTGGCCACTTCGGACCACACCCACGCTGCCATTGCAGCCCACGCCATGGTGGCTGGCAAGCACGTATACGTTGAGAAGCCCCTGACCCACACGGTGTACGAGTCCAGGTTGCTCACCAGGCTGGCGGAAGAGTACCGCGTGGCCACCCAGATGGGCAACCAGGGTTCATCGGGTGAGGATGTGCGTACATTGTGCGAGTGGCTGTGGAACGACGAGATCGGGGAGGTGCGCAAGGTGGAAGCCTTCACCGACAGGCCTATCTGGCCGCAGGGGCTGGCTACCCCGGGTGCACAGCCTGTGCCCGACACCCTGAACTGGGACCTCTTCCTGGGCCCGGCACCGGAGCGGGCATACAATGAGATATACACGCCCTGGAATTTCAGGGGGTGGTGGGACTTCGGAACGGGGGCCCTGGGCGACATGGCCTGCCATATATTGCACCCGGTATTCAAGGGGCTGCAGCTGGGCTACCCCATCAGTGCGCAGGGCAGCTCCACCCTGCTGTTGAAAGATTCTGCGCCGCAGGCGGAAAAGGTACACATGGTGTTCCCGGAGCGCCCGCAGAGTCCCCACGCCAAGATCCCCTTCCCCGAACTGGAGGTCACCTGGTACGATGGCGGACTGCAGCCCAATATGCCCGAGGGGTGGCCGGCCGGCCGCAACATGAATGATGCCGGCGGGGGCGTGCTTTTCCACGGCACCAGGGATACCCTCATAGCCGGTTGTTACGGACTTCGCCCCTGGCTGCTGTCGGGACGCGTGCCCGAGGCCCCCAAGGTGCTGCCACGGATTGAGCTGAGCCACGAGATGGATTGGGTACGTGCCTGCAAGGAGTCGCCCGACAACCGCACAGAGACCGCTTCACCCTTTAGCGAGGCCGGGCCCTTCAATGAGATGGTGCTGATGGGCGTGCTGGCTGTCCGACTACAGGAGCTCCACAAGGAGCTGGAATGGGACGGAGAAAACATGCGCTTCACCAATATCGGTGATGATGAGATGCTGCGGATCGTCATTGAAGATGGCTTCCAGATCACCGACGGACACCCCACCTTCGACAAGACCCTGACGGATCCCTTCAATGCAAAGGCCTTTGCAGAAGGGCTCATACGGCACGAATACCGGGCTGGGTGGGACCTCCCCCCCATGCCCTGATCAGGTTAAAGGATTCAACACACACATTTCACACCAAAAAACCATACAATGAAAAAAGCAAGCAAAATGATGGCAGTGATCAGCCTGCTGGTGGCATCGGGACTGCTCCTGGTGGCCTGCGGCGGTCCGGCGGAAACAGAAGAGCAAACAGGGGAAAAGGCACTGAACACCCTCAGCGAAGAGGAAAAAGCGGAAGGGTTCTTCCTGTTGTTTGATGGAGAATCTTTCGATGGATGGCGGGGTTACAACCAGGAAAGCTTCCCTGCTGAAGGATGGATCATACAGGATGGCCTGCTACAGGTGCAGGGAGAGGGAACCGGTGAAGCCGGGGGCAAAGGGGGCGACATCATCTACGACCAGAAGTTCCTGAACTTCCACCTGAAGCTGGAGTGGAAGGTTTCGCCCGGTGGCAATAGCGGCATCTTTTACCTGGGACAAGAGATTGAAGGGGAGCCCATCTGGAAATCGGCCCCGGAGATGCAGATCCTGGATAATGAGCGGCACATCGACGCGATGATGTCCGACGACCGGATGGCAGGGGCGCTCTACGACCTGATCCCCGCCGATCCCCAAAACACAAAGCCCGCCGGAGAGTGGAACAAGGCGGAGGTGATTGTCTATCGCGGCACCGTGGTGCACATCCAGAACGGCGAAAGGGTGCTGGAGTATCACCTGGGCACGCCGGACTGGGAACGCCTGGTGGCTGAAAGCAAGTTTGCCGAATACCCCTGGTTTGGACAGTTTCAACCAGGATATATCGCCCTGCAAGACCATGGAGATGATGTGTGGTTCAGGAATATCCGCCTGAGGGAGCTGTAAACAAGGGATCACACTTCAAACCCTGCAAAAGGCACTGCTTCACGGCAGTGCCTTTTTTTTGCAGACCGATCCCCATTGCAGCTGCTTATGCCTTGATATTCCGACATATTTTTTATATTTTCGCCCATACATTTTAACATCACTAAAGCTCTCAGCATGGAAAGAGAGATCTATAAAAATTTAAGCAATTGGAAAACAAGCGATTACAGGAAGGTGCTGCTTTTGCGGGGAGCACGACAGGTGGGAAAGACTTACATTGTCAGGGAGTTGGGCAAGGAATTCAAATATTTCCTGGAGGTCAACTTTGAACTGGAACCCGAAGTGAAGT
>SKNE01000286.1 GCA_007120675.1 Bacteroidales bacterium | reverse complement strand
CTTACGGGGACATACAGGGCTTCCATGGCGCTGAGGTGGCCAGGCAGCTCAATGTGATTGAAGATTATGTGTTGGACATTAACCGTGAGTGCCTGTGAAAACCGTGGAAAGTGAACCGGCTGGCTTGCTGGGCGTTTTCAAAGCCATACTGTGGCCTGCCTTCCTTGTGTATGAGGTGATGAAGTACCTGGCCATGTGAGGCGCATGTATCAGAGATCATGCCTGGTGTTGATATTGTGAAAGATGCGGGGGTGATAAAATGGTGCTGTGTCCACCCGGACCAACCCGGCATCCATCCCCTCTATGGCATCCAGGATTTTGTATTTCTTCTGTGCGATGGCCCGTTCCAGGCGGGGCAGGCTTTTCTTGTGCCAAATGCCGCAGGTGCTTTCCACTCCTGCACTTTGTGCGGCCAGCACCAGGTCCCGCCCTTCCATCCGTTGCAGCAGGTAGCGGTAAAGCTCACCCGGAAGCATTGGGCTGTCGCAGGGGATGAAGGCCACCAGGTCGTGGCGGGCGTGGACAAGCGCACTGTGGATCCCACCCAGCGGTCCGCAGTCTCGGTATATGTCGCTGATGGTCTTTAATCCTGTGGACTTGTAGGCAGCAGGCTTGTTGGTGCTGACCAGCAGCTGATCACAATAGGGTTCAATGATTTCACAGGCATGCAGCACCAGTGGCTTACCCTGGTATTGGAAAAAGGCCTTATCCTGTCCGAAACGCCGGCTTTTACCCCCGGCCAGCACTGTTGCAGTTAGTTTTTTCACCGCTTCATCCATGTTGTTTCCTGTTAGGCGAATGCCGGGTTTCAGGTTGTCGCGGACGTGCCCGGGGTTCCCTGTTCGAGGAGGGTCTTGATTTGGGAGACAACCTCCTCTGCCTTGTGCTGACCCGCCCGGAAGACCATTGTGGGCTTCAGTCCATAATGGCGGCTCATGGTATCCACCAGGGATTCTCTCACAATGAGCAGTAAGGAGCCGTCCCACCGGGTCAGCAGGCGTTTAAATGCATTGTCCCACCCGAGACCTTTGAGTTCGTAGGGCCCCAATTCATCCAGCACCAGGAGGTCCTTCCCCTTGAGCTTACCCGGGCCAAGGGCATCCTCCCCAAATCGGATACCCGCGGGGTGAAATACATATTGTCCGGCCTGCTTCGCCGGAGCCGCTTCCGGGGAACTGTCGCAACAAGGCCTGTTCTCCTTTTGTATCCCCGCACCCCCTTGTTTGCAGAGGAGCTCCTCCTGTCCGCTTGAGACATCCTTCACCCTGTAACCCACACGTTGTCCCCTCTCCACGATGTCCGGTGCGAGGATGCCCGCTACTTTGATTCCCTTCCCGCGAAAGAGAGGGATCATCTGGCCTGCCAGTGTGGTCTTGCCACTGCCTTTTGTCCCTGTGACAATGAAAACGGGCCTTTCAGCCATGGTGGCATGCTGTGCCTTCATGTAGGACAAAGCGTATTCCATGCTGCTCACCATGCTGCTAAGCACTTTGATGGGTTGACGCCACGCACCCTTTCCGGGAATCACCTCGATCATCAGGGGGGTGGTATGGAAGGCTGTTTTGACCGCCATATGAAAGGGGGCCAGGCGCTGGCTGCCGAAAAGGGCTGTGACCTGTGGCCTTTGCAGTTCGCTGCTGAGGATGCCAAAGCCACCGATTACATAGATGGCACGCATCACCATCTGTAATCCCGTCAACAGTCCTTCCCGGCTAAACCCGTATCCGGGTCCCAAAAGGAAGGCCGACAGGAGGGTCATGATGGTTATGGCCAGCCAGAAACCCCTTTTGCGTCCGAAGCGCAGGAGCAGCGGTGCATCATAAAACCACACAATACCCAGAAAGATGACCAGGACGCCCAGGCTGTGGAGGGGAGGGAGGATGCTGATGCTGTACAATCCGCCGGTTAACAGGAAGAGGATGATGATGGGGCGGACCAATGACCAGCGCGTCCTTGCAGCCGAAGCCGTTTGCCAGGAAAAGCTTCGCCTGGCAGGGTCGATTTCCCAGGCCTTCTCCTGCTTTTTTGCCGCCTGCGACACCATGATTCCCAGTCCGGCTGCCACGACACCCCAGGAAAAGAAGATAGCCCAAAGAATGAGTATGGGTCCCCAGTAAGCCTGCATGGTCCACCGCGTCTGTTCCACCAGGAAGTCCACCAGGTTCTGGTATAGCGCGATAAGGGAGCTGCCATAGAGCACAATGCTGGACAATATCCGGTATAGCAGGTTCCAGCTGACTGCCAGGCCTCCACCCAGTAAATAGCCGGCCCTGCTCCCCCTGGTGAGGGTCACGGCGATCTCCATCAGGCTGGCCTGCATGAAAATGGACAGCATGGGTCCCAGGATGACGGGGCTGGGTGACATGGTTTTGAGGGCGGCACAGATGAGTCCCGCACGGAATATGATGCCCCGCTGGGGCCATAGCCGGTGACCTGAAATCATCAGGATGATCCCGATGGAGGTCAGAATATTACCGCTGAAGGGGATACGCAGGTTATGAAGAAAGCTGCCAAGGACGATCTCCGCGGCACCCCACAAACTGCCGATCACGGCAGCTTTCAGCCATTTATCCTGTTTGTCGGACGGTAACATGCGATGCACAATGCTTTTTTGGATGATTATCTCCTGCCTGGATGGCTGCAGGATCGTCAGATCCCTACCCTGAAATACGATGCATAAAATAGATATCGTCCGGCCAGCTCTGACAGGAAAAGGCAGGCCGCTGAAAGGTAAATAAGCCAGGATGTGGTGCCTCCTTCCTGTGGGTGCTGGAACGCGAACCACCAGGTCAGCAGGCTGAAGCCTGCAAGCAGGAAGACGATTTGCGCATTCTTCCATTTGCCGGCCACCTCCGGCAGGGGGAAGCTGCTGGTAAGGCCAGTGATATCAGGTTGCAGGACAAACATGTTGAGCAAGGCAATGAACACTGCGAAGGCCACCAGGTAAAACAGGAGGCCCTGGACTTGTTCAATGCTGGCTGGCTGGCTACCCTGCCTCGCGCCCAGGGCTGTGACCACAAGGATGGTCATGGCCCCCAGCAGCAAGGTCGTGGTAAAGAAGGCAACGGGAGTGGAAGGGGCATTCCAGAGCGGAATGGTGGGCAGCATGTAGACCCTGGCCATGATCCAGATCAGCAGGATGCCCATGATCGTCGCTGCCAGGTATAGCTGCTCAAACAATTTATGGTGGGGAAAATTCCATTTGAGCGAGGCGTAGCTTAAAGCCAGGCTGAGCAGAAAAAGGCTGGCCAGGATGATTTCCCGGCTCAGCCAGGAATTGGCTGCGTGGCTGAGGGCATAGATTGCCTGTCCCGGCCTGGACAGGTGGAGAAAAGACAGTACAAGTGCCACTGCCATCAAGGCCAGGGCAGTGAGCAGCAACACCTTTTTCATGGTGTCATATGCGGTGGCTTCCGTGTTCTTCAGGCTGAGCCACACTACCAGCGCACTGATCAAAATGCCCACGCTGATCTGTGAGAACAATGTGAAGAACACCAGCGGCCAGTCGTTTGCTTGTGTCATGACCTTACCTCCTCTTCGTTGGCAATAAACAATTGATCTGGCCTGGCCTTCCCGGTACCGGGATGGGGATTGATTACCAGGGCAGGCTTTGTATAGGTTTTCTGTGGCAATGGGAAATCTTCCTTGCCTTTTCCGTAGCGGGCTTCAAGCACTTCGAGCTCTCCGTAATCCAGCACACGCATGGGGCATGCCGAGACACAGGATGGCTGCTTTCCCTCTTCCAGGTAGTCGGCACAGAAGCTGCACTTGGTCATCACCCCTTTATGGGCGTCGAATTGCAGGGCACCATAAGGGCAGCTCCACTCACAGTACCTGCACCCCATGCAGCGGTCGTAATCGATCAGGACCACTCCCCGCCCATTTTTGATGATGGCTTTGTTGGGGCAGGAGGTAAGGCATATGGGCTCCATGCAATGATTGCATGCCACCGACACGTGGTAGGCATGCAGTTGGTGCACCCAGGCTTTCCCTTCCTGCTTCCACCCCCCTCCGCAAACTTCATAGACGCGTCGCCACCGGATGCCCAGTGGGGCATCGTGCTTGTCCTTGCAGGCCACCTGGCAGGTCTTACACCCTGAACAGGCGGATGCATCAAAATAAAATGCCAGCTGCTTCATTGTGTTTTTTCCTTATTGGTTGATTTACTGACCTCCACCATGATGGTATGTTGTGCATTGCCAAATGCCAGCGGGGTCCAGCGGTGGCTGGTGAGGACATTCACATTCCCCCTGCGGTCCACGCCATCCTCATCGGGTTGCCACCATGCCCCCTGGGGGATGTTGATCACCCCGGGCATGATCTTGTTTGTCAGCCTGCAAGGGATACATATCTTGCCCCTGTCGTTATAGACCAGCACCTCGTCGCCATCGCTGATGCCGCGGGCCCGGGCGTCCAGCGGATTGATAAACACCCTCTGGGGGAAGGCTTCTTCCAGCCAGTCGATGCCATCATGGGTTGAATGCACCCGTGACATGTAATGGTGTCCGATGGCTTGCAGCGGGTAGCGCCTGGCTTCTTCCCCGAATGGACTTTCCCATTCACGGATATATTTTGGCACGGCGGGGATGGTGTCGGGCTTGCCCATCTCAAAGAGGGTCCTGGAGAAGAGCTCTATCTTACCTGAGGGTGTATTGAGGGGGTGCGACCGGGGGTCTTTGCGAAAATCGCTAAAGGCGATCTTTGGTTCATGGACGGGCCTGGTGTATACGCCACGGTTCATCTCGTGCAGTTTTTCCAGGTCTGGAATATCCGGGAAGCGGCTGTTACGATAGTATTTCACAGCCCATTCTATCCATTCATATTCGTTGCGCCCCAGGGTATATTCCTCTTTCAGTCCCAGTCTCTCAGCCAGGTCCGCAGCGATCTGGTAGTCGCTTTTTGCTTCACCGGGTGCCTGCAGCACTTTGGGCATGAGGATGACCTCATCGCCATATTTCCAGCCGTCTTCCAGGCCCCACACTTCCAGCTGGGTGCAGGCCGGCAGCACCAGGTCGGCAAATTTTGCCGAGGGGGTCATGAACTGGTCCTGGACGGCAATGAACTCCACCAGGCTTTCATCCTTCAGTATGCGCGCACTGCGGTTGGTGTCGGCGTGCTGGTTGATCAGTATGTTGGATGCCACGCACCATATCAGCTTTAGGTTATTGTCCAGCCTGTCTGTCCCGACCACTCCGTCAGCGGCCCCCATCTCTTGGCCCCTCAGGATGGCCTCTGTCCACAGGAACACAGGTATGCTTGCCCTCACCGGGTTCCTTCCCGTGGGAAACACGTTCCAGAATGGGCCGCCGTCGTCTGCCTGGAGGGCTATCCCGCTGGCCCAGCCTCCCGGAATGCCCACGTTGCCCGTTATGGCAGCCAGGGCACACCCCCCCAGTACGGGCTGCTCGCCATAGGCCCTGCGTTGCATGCCATACCCCTGGTACAGCATGGCCGGTTTGGTTGTGCCGTACTCCCTGGCGATCCGTCTGATGGTGTCTGCAGGGATGCCGGTGATGTCCCCTGCCCATTCCGGCGTCTTAGCCTGTCCATCCCTTGTACCGAAGATGTAGTCTGTATAGCTCTCTTCACCCTGGCAGCCTTCGGGCATCTGTGTGCTGTCAAAGCCCGTGCAGCAGCGCCGGATAAAGTCCTTGTCGTGCAGGTCCTCTGAGATGATTACATGGGCCATGGCACTCATGAGTGCGGTGTCCGTTCCCGGCCTGATGGGTATCCATTCGTCGGCCAGGGCGGTGGCGCTCATGCTCATGCGTGGGTCGATGCAGATGATCCTGGCCCCGTTCTGCCTGGCTTTTTTAAGAAAGTATTCACTGTTGGTTCCGTCACGCATCTCCGCCGGATTCCATCCCCACATGATGATGTATCGGGAGTTAATCCAGTCCTGCCGCTGGTTACCTGTGACGCCTGTTCCATACATATAGGGTGTGGCCCGGCTGATGCATGCCCAGCTGTAGCTGTTGTAGAAGCCAAGGGAGCCACCGAAGAGGTTCATTAGCCTGGCAGCTGTCTGCCTGCCATTGGTCTGGTTATAGCTTCCTGTTCCATATGGTACGAGGATGGCTGAATTGCCGTAGGTTTTTTTTACCCGTTGCAGCTCGGTGGCCATTTTGTCCAGGGCCTCATCCCATGAGATGCGCTCAAAACGTCCTTCCCCCCTCGCACCGACGCGTTGAAGGGGGTACTGCAAGCGTTCGGAATGGTATTGCCTTCGACGGTAGGCGCGACCGCGGATACATGCCCGCAGCTGGGGGTCGCTCAGCTCATCGGTGGGCCTGTCATCGGTTTCGATCCTTACGATCTTTTCCTCTTTGACGTACAGCTTCAGCACGCACCGGCCACCGCAGTTGTGGGCCGGACACCCAGCCCGGATGATCCTGGTACCGTCTTTCTCAAGCTGACCGGGAATGCGCACGGTCCGCCTGCTGTCGCCACATCCCACCAGCGTGCCAAGTGTCGTCATGCCGCCTGCAAGGAGCGCCCCCATTTTCATGAAACAGCGGCGGTCCATACCCCGCTTGTCGGGGTTGCCAAGTGGAGGCTTGTATGCCGGATCATGCTCTTTCATGGGCTGTCTATTGGTATTTCGGGCCTGTTGCCCAGCTCGATGATGCTCATGCTCAAAACCTTGATCACATCCCGCATGATCTCGATGTCGATCTGGTCCATGGTGTCTTCGGGCACATGGTAGAGGGTTGGCGTGGTGGCGCCCCTGGTGCCGAAGGTGATGGCAGGAATTTTTGCCTGGTAGAAGACCATGCCGTCGGTGCGGGGCCGGATGGGTGGTTGCCACGGACTGCTACGTGTCATAAAGGGGCGATGCACCCAGCGCTCATTATTGTTTTCCAGCACCTCAAGCAGCCCCTGCCAGGGATCAGCGGTCACTGCAAAGAAAGCGTTCCCACGTCCCACCATATCCAGGTTGATCATCATCCTGATCTGTTCTTTGGGGTAGGGAAAGCGTTCCACAAATTGCCGGGCGCCCACGAGCCCTACCTCCTCCGCTCCAAAGAGCAGGATGATCAGTGTTCGTTTGAGCTCCACGCCTGTGGTGGCAAGCGCTTTGGCAATGCCCAGGGCCAGGGCAACTCCCGATGCATTGTCCAAAGCCCCGGGAAAGAGTACCGGCATCATGCCCAGGTGGTCGAGGTGGGCCCCGACGACCAGGTACTCATTGCGCAGGACCGGGTCGCTGCCTTCAATCATGGCCACCACATTGGCGGTCTTTCCGTCAGGGTGGTATACCGATGTCAGCGCCATGCTGGCTTCCTTGCCCGTGCTGAAAGACATGGGGGTGAGCGTCGTCTGAATATGATCGCGCACCTCATCCAGGTCCTTGCCGGTCCCTTTGAGCAGGTCCCTGACCACCTCATCGGTGACGGCCAGGAAAAGGAAGTCCTGATCAACCGTGGGCCTCGGACTGGCCACGTGGTAGGCAAAGAGAAGTCCCACAGCCCCATTCTCCAGGGCAAACCTCACCTTGTTGGAATGATCCACATATGGCTGCCACATAAGCAGGCTATCGTAATCATTGCCCTTGTAAGGGACGCCCAGTTCAGCGATCACTATCTTTCCCTCCACGTCAATCCCCGCGTAGTCGTCATAGCCCAGCTCAGGGGCAGTGATCCCATGACCAACGTACACCACCTCAGCCCGGATCTCGCCGCTGCCGGATATTCCCCACGGCCAGTAATCGTCTCCATAGCTGTAGCGCTTGGTGAAACTTTCATCACCAATGGGCAGGTGAACCTCCAGGCGCCCTTTGTCTTTGATCAGGGTGTAGGGCTGGTCAAATGCCTGGAAAAAGCCCTTTTCGGGAAAGAAGGGTGTAAGCCCCCATGAGGCCAGCTTGCCGGCAGCCCAGTCTGCAGCCATGTCATAGCCAATGTCGCCTGCCAGCCTGCCCCGCATCTCTGGCGAGATCATGGTGTGCATCCAGCCCGAGATGTCATTTTCCGATACGGCGTGGAGGGCCTGGATGAGTACGTCCCGGTCATTACTTCCATAGTCTGCCGGTGCTTCTGCCCTGAGCAGGGGGGTGGAGACCATAAGGAGGAAGGACAGGGCGAAGGATGCGGTGAAGGATTTCATGGGGTATTCTTTTTTCCGGTTCATGGTGAAAGCAAATGTACATGAAATTTATTTATGCGAAATTCCACACAGACGCATGAGAAAATTTGGCCTACCCGCCCGTTGTCTTTGTCTTGCCGGTGGTTATGGCGGCAAAAATCCGTAAAATATCATTTGCAGGCAGGTGATAAATGCAGTAAATTAGCGGCCATCTAATGAGTATATGTTCCATTGACACTCCATCAAATCAAACAGGTATGAAAAAATATTTCTTTTTGCTTAGCTTCTTGTTGCTGCCGGCCATTTCCGTCATGGCGGAGAAGGGCACCTTACTGCTTCGCCAGCCGGATATCAGCGACCAGCACATCGTATTTGTCTACGCCAACGATTTGTGGGTCACAGACCTTGCTGGCGGTGATGCCTGGCGTCTGACCAGCCATGAAGGTTCTGAAAGTCTGCCGCACATCTCTCCAGACGGCAGCCTGGTGGCCTTCACGGCCCAATACGATGGCAATGACGACATCTATGTTGTACCCATCAGGGGTGGCCAGCCCCGCCGTTTGACCTGGCACCCCGGCTCTGACCAGGTTAGAGGCTGGACACCTGACGGTGAGCGGATCCTGTTCACCTCCGGCAGGGAGGGGGTGCCCACCCGGGAGTCCCGTTTTTATACCATTCACAAGGAGGGTGGCATGCCCGAACCCTTGCCTGTCCCTCGTGCCGTGACCGGACAATTGTCGCCGGATGGCCGCTACATTGCCTACCAGGAAGTGAGTTTTACGGATCCCGAATGGCGGAACTATCGTGCTGGCCAGGCCAAGCCCATCTGGATCCTTGACCTCAGCGACTACAGCCTGACCACCACGCCACAGCCCGATGGCGAACGACATATGAGTCCCGTATGGATCGGACAGACCGTATACTTCATTTCGGAGCGGGATTATGCAGCCAACATCTGGTCTTATGATATGGATACGGGGGAGCTCCAGCAACAGAGCTTCTTTGTGGACTTTGATGTAAAGAACATTAACAGCGGTGGTGGCCTGCTGGTGTATGAGCAGGGGGGACGCCTGCATACTTTTGACCCGGAAAGCGGTGTGCATGAGCCCCTGGTGATCCACGTGCGCGGCGATTTTCACTGGTCACGTCCCCGCTGGGAGACGGTTCAGCCTGCCGCATTGCAGAACGGCTCCCTTTCTCCCAGTGGGCAGCGCGCACTGTTTGAATACAGGGGGGATATTTTCACCCTGCCAAGGGAGCACGGTGACCCCCGCAATATCACCAGGAGTCCCGGTGTGGCTGACCGTTTCCCTGTGTGGTCGCCTGATGGTGAGCGCATTGCCTGGTTCTCAGATGCCTCCGGTGAGTATCAGCTGGTCATTGGTGACCAGTCAGGAATGGGGGAGACCACGGTCATCCCCTTGCCCGATCCATCCTTCTTTTATCGTCCGCAGTGGTCGCCTGACGGACGCTATATCGCCTTTACCGACACCCACCTGCAAATCTTTATCGCCGATACCGAAGGTGGGGAGGTGCGTTATGTGGACACCGACCGCTATGTCAGGCCGGAGAGAACTATGAACCCTGTCTGGTCTCCTGATAGCCGGTGGATTGCTTATGCCCATGCCCTGGAAAGCATGTTCAAGGCCATCGTGCTTTACAATGTGGAAACGGGTGAGCGGATACAGGCCACTGACGGCATGGCTGATGCCATCAGTCCGGTGTGGTGTGCTTCGGGAGACTACCTCTATTTCCTGGCCAGCACAGATTATGGACCCAATACCGCCTGGTTGGACATGAGTGCATACGACAGCCCCATCAGCCGCTCACTATACGTCATGGTGCTGGCCAGTGATGGGAGCTCACCATTTTTGCCCAGAAGTGATGAGGAGTCCGGCGATGATGAGGCAGCGGATGATGATGCTGAAGGGGATGACGAGGTTCGCATAGATGCCGGTGGACTCATGCGCCGTATCGTAGCCGCTGACATCCCTGCGCGCCATTATACCGGCCTGCTTGCTGGTCCGGAGTCCAGTGTGTTTTATTTTGAGAATGTACCCAACGAGCAGGGACTGAGCCTGCATCGCTACGATTTTGACAAGCGGGAAGCGGAGCTTTTTATGAAGCCGGTGCATTATGCCAGCGTTTCTCACGACAGGAGCTCATTGTTGTACCGCAGCGGGAGCACATGGGGTATCGTTGCTACCTCCGGATCTGGCCGCAGCCCGGGTGATGGCAGGCTTGAGGCGGCCGGCAACATCCGCATGCGGATTGAACCCCGTGATGAATGGCAGCAGATGTTCCGCGAAGGCTGGCGTCTGCAACGCGACTTCCTTTACGTGGATAATGTGCACGGTGCCCCCTGGGACGATATCTACCACTGGTACCGGCCCTGGCTGGAGCATGTGAACCACCGCACGGACCTGAACTATGTCATTGGTATGATGGGCGGGGAGGTGGCCGTTGGACACTCTTACATTTTTGGCGGTGACATGCCCGGCATTGAACGGGTACCCGTGGGCCTGCTGGGTGCAGACTATAGTCTGCATGATGGCTTTGTGCGTATTGACAGGATTTATGATGGTGAGGACTGGAACCCCCAGCTCAGGGCCCCACTGGGCGCCCCCGGCGTGGATGTCCGGGAAGGTGATTACCTCCTGGAGGTCAATGGGGTTGCTGTAGAAGCAGGGGAGAATCTCTTCCGTTACTTTGAGGGCACGGCCAATCGCCTGACGGAGATCCGGGTCAATGACCGGCCCCTCCCGGAAGGTTCACGCATCATCACGGTTATTCCTGTTGCCAGCGAGTTTCAGCTGCGTATGATGCATTGGGTGGAAAGCAACAGGAGGCTTGTGGATGAACTGTCCAACGGACAGCTGGCCTACGTATATGTTCCCAATACCAGCGGCTGGGGCTACCAGTTTTTTAACCGCTATTATTTTGCCCAGCAGCATAAGCGTGGGGCGGTGATAGACGAGCGCAACAACGGTGGTGGCTCGGCAGCCGATTACATGGTGGACATCATGTCCAGGCAACTGCATGGCTACTTCAATTCCCGCGCAGCAGACAGGCGGCCCTTTACTACGCCCATGGCAGGCATATGGGGACCAAAGGTGATGATCATCAATGAGAATGCAGGATCCGGTGGCGACCTGCTGCCTTATATGTTCAGGAAGCTGGGTATCGGACCACTCATTGGCACCACTACCTGGGGGGGACTGGTGGGCATCTGGGATACGCCCTCATTCATTGACGGTGGCCGAATGATGGCACCGCGCGGG
>SKNE01000274.1 GCA_007120675.1 Bacteroidales bacterium | reverse complement strand
CTGGTGACCCCGGGGGTGCCGAATGTCCACAGGGTAAACAGTCCCACCCAGGAAAAGAATTGTACCACCGCCAGCTGGCCCATGGTCCTGGGCATGCGGAACAGGTCATTGATCACCGTGACGAAGCCGTTATCCGTCTTGTTGTTCTTGATCAGTTTGCCCGCGATAAACTGGATCACCCCAAAGATCATGAAGCCGAAGGTCAGGATGTAAAGGTCGCTCCGGATGAAGTCGTAGCGATAAACCAGGAAGGTCAGCACGGCACCCAGCAATATCCAGAGCACGGAGGGCTTGCTGAAGCGGGTATATGGCAGAAGCTCACCGGCTTTGTGGTCCTGCTCTACACGCTCTTTCCCCTTTTCCAGCTCTTCGAACTCTTTCAGTTGCCGGGGACTGTATTCGCGGGTCCGCAGAACGGTCCACAGAACAGCGAAAAAGAAAACCATTCCTCCCAGCAGGAAGGCCATCCGGACGGAAGGGGGAACCTGTCCCTCGGGCGCCACGTTGGCCACCCCCGCCAGGTTGGTGAGCACCCAGGGCAGCATGGAAGCGATCACGGAGCCTGTGCCGATGAAAAAACTCTGCATGGCGAAGCCCTTGTTTCGCTGGTCGGGCGGCAGCATGTCACCCACAAAGGCCCTGAACGGCTCCATGCACATGTCGATGCTGGCGCCCAGGATCCAGAATATCCCCACGGCGATCCACAGCAGCGGGGCCGTTGGCAGGAGGATCAGTGCGATGCTGGCCCCGATGGCGCCAAACAGGAAATAGGGTCGGCGCCGGCCAAGGCGGGTCCACGTGTTATCGCTCATATAGCCCACGATGGGCTGCACGATGAGGCCCGTCACGGGGGCGGCGATCCAGAGGATGGGGATGGCTTCCACCTGGGCCCCCAGGGTCTCAAAGATTCGGCTGACATTGGCGTTTTGCAGGGCAAATCCAAACTGGATGCCCAAAAAGCCAAAACTCATGTTCCATATTTGCCAGAATGACAATCGCGGCCTGGTTTTCATAAGCGCTTCAATTGGTTCAGTTTCGAATGATGCATCGTGTTGCAGGCGAAATGCGCGGCAGCACTGTTTTGCAACGGCCACACAATCAGGGCTTAGTCAAGCTGTAAGTGACCGCTGAAGATGGCCGTAAAGATACAGGTTTTTTGTAATTAAGCATAAGGCATCGTGATACTTAGCCGCAGGTTTTGCCCTGTGACGGGATTTGGACTGCAGCGCAGCACACCATGATCACTTCAGGGCGGAAAATCCGCTCCCGGACGACAGCGCAAAGGCAGCCCTGCCTGCTGTTACACTGGCTCACCGCCAAAGGGTTCTGTTGCAAGGGGGCAGCAGGTGACCCCATCAGATGGGTGCCACCAGGTGAAAAAACACCCCGGCCTCGCCGTGCCTGTTCACGCTGAACTCGCAGCGCAGCACCTTATCATAATAGGTGTGCAGGTCGATACCCAGTCCGCTTCCGCCCAACCATTTGTTAGCGAGGGTGTTACCTTCTGTATAGTGCCTGTCGTTGATGGTGCCGGCATCCACAAAGAAGTTCAGGTATATGGCATAGTGGATGCGCGACAGCTTCTCGGTGGGGATGAAAGGGATTTCAGTGACCCGTTCGGGCAGGAGGTTGTATTTGATGTTTGACTTGACGATAAGGTATTTGTGTCCGTCGATCACATAAGGCTCATACCCCCGCACCAGGGAACGGGTGAAGCCCAGGCCCTCCTGGTCAAAATAGGATAAGGTGCTCCCTTCGCTCCATTTGCCGGTGAGGCTCCATGCGGCATACCACCTGTCCACCAGGGGAACATAGTGTTTGAACGTACCCCGGATAGTGGTGACATCCATGCTTTCGAGTCCCCAAATGCCTTTGCGGCGGATACTCCCCTCTGCCAGGAATCCTTCCAGCGGATACGCCATGATGTCGCGCCTGTCGTGGCGGAATGAGTAGGCCAGGCTCATGAAGGAAAAGCGCCTGTTTCCCAGGGGACCAAAGCGGGGGTTCAGCGTCAGCAGGGTGTCGGCGTAGTTGTGGTAGTGATAGGCCACGTCCAGGCTGTGGATGGTATAGAAGCGCGGACGAATGTCCAGGCGGGTGGCAAGCAGGTATTCAGTGGACAGGAAGGTGTCGGACAACCGAACGAAAAGCTGCTGGTTGTCCTCTGTGGCATAGGCCCTTCGTTTGCTCCGGTGAAGGCTGTATCTCATGCCCCAGCGAAACACCTGCCTGTGGTCAAAATAGGGGGTGGTCAGCTGCAGGTTGATGCTTTGCACATTGCCGGTCTTTGCCAGCAGGCTCACCCGCTCATTGCGCCCGGTCAGGTTGCTCATTAAGAGGTTGATTCCGTAGTTAAAAGATTTAAAATCAGGATCTTCTAACCATTGGTTCAGATTGGGCTCATCCAGCTCCACAACGGGCAGGGGCCATATGTTCCAGCGCTCCACAAAAGAGATGTGCACGTTCAGCAAAGGGAAGGCCTGCTCTTCGACCGTTATTTCCACAAAGTTGAACAAGCCCGTGTTCATCAGGTTTTGGCGACTTTCGGACAGTTTTCGCTGCAGTGCTTCCCCTCCCAGCGTATCTCCCGGCAGGAAAAGCAGCTCCCTGGTGATCACCTCTTCCCGGGTAAAGGTGTTACCGGAAAAGTGGAGGCTGTTAACGACCACTTTCCCTGGGACGGCGGGTCCCGTCTCCCGGAACAGAAGGGTGGTGGTGCCGGCGGGTGTTGCCGGGCCATGGGCCTGGGGTGCGACGTTTGGGCTATGGTTAGTGGGGTGATCCGTGCCTGCCGTGTGGCCGCATGGGGTAACGGCGGGTGCTGCGTTCGCTAAAAGGGCCGTGGCCGCGGTGGCCAGGACCACGAAGAGGACCGCCAGGAAGAAACGGGCTGCCTGCTTGCTCATCATAATCCCCCGCTGTGTTTTAGCCTGCATTATTCACAAAAAGCAAACAAAATGCTTTATCTAATTGACTCATTGGCAACAAGGACAAATGCTCGTAAAAACTCAATTTGTTTGCTTTTTGCAGGTGCTTTTACTACAGG
>SKNE01000031.1 GCA_007120675.1 Bacteroidales bacterium | reverse complement strand
CCAGGATCGAAGGGGCCCTGAACACCATGCGTCACGTGCGACACATCAACTCCACCTCTTTCCGGGGGGCAGGCACGATACAGCTCGAACTGGACCGTAACGCGGATATGGATAAAGCCCGCTTCACCGCCGCCACCATCATCCGCAGACTCTATCCATCCTTACCCGGTGGGGTTTCCGTGCCCGAGGTGGTCATGGGCAGGGCGCCGGGTCGTGGACAGCCCTTGCTTACCTATCACTTGCTGACAGATGCTTCGGGCACAGCAGTCGCCCAATACCTGGAAAAGCAACTGCTTCCGGCCCTCTTCCCTGTGTCCGGCCTTGGCCCGGTCAAGCTGGAGGGCAACAAGGGTCACGGCTACGAGCTCATTTACGATACCAAAAGGCAGGAACAGGCCCGGATTTCGGTCAGGGATATGCAGGAAGCACTGGGCAGGCAGCTTCATCCTGCCCACATCGGACATCGACCCGTAAGACCAGGAGAGAAGGATCATGGCATCCGGCAGCCTGTTCTCCTGCTGGAAAAGTCTGCCGGGGTGGGTGGATGGAAGGAGACAGGGTTCGGTGTGGCGGGGAAACGGCTCATCCACCTGTCAGACATCGCCCGAACCAGGCAGGTGGAAAAAGCAAGCGGCAAGCAGTTCCGGGTGAATGGCCGGAACAGCATCAGGATACAGCTCTTCGCAAAGGAGGGGGTCAACCAGCTGAGCACCGCCGCCAGCGTGCGGGCGATCATGGAAGACTTGCAGGGGGTCATGCCGGATCAGTGGCAGCTGGTCTGCACCCACGACGACACCCGGCTGATCAGACGGGACCTGCGCAGGGTGGGACTAAGAATCTTGCTTTCAGCCGGAGCGATCATGCTGCTCACTGGATGGATACGGCGTGATGCAGGCTATCTCTTGCTCCTGCTGACGCACACCCTGGCGACCATGCTGCTGACCGTGATAGCCTGCCGCCTGCTTGACCTTGAAATGAACCTTTACTCGCTGGCGGGCATCACGGTCTCATTTGGCCTCGTCATGGACAATGGCCTGGTGATGACAGAACATATGCGTCGCCATGGGGACAAAAAAGTGTTTCTCTCCATGCTGGCCGCCACACTCACCACGGGAAGCTGCCTGCTGGTCATCCTGCTGGCGGGCACACAGCAGTCAGGGCCAACAGGTGACTTTGTCCGCGTAATGATGATCAAGCTCAGCCTTTCCCTGGCGGTGGCCTGGTTTCTTGTGCCGGCCCTTTACCGGTATACACGGATAGCCGGAAAACAGGCTTTGGATCCGACCCCTGCAGGCAGGCATAAAACCATGGCCCTTTACTGCCGTGCCCTTACCCTGGCCCGCAAATACAGGGGGTGGATGCTCCTTGCTTTTGTCCTGGCCTTCGGCTTGCCGGTTCACCTGCTGCCCCCTGAGGCAGGGGGTAAGGGACCCATGGAACGGCTCTACGACGGAACGGTGGGTAGCCGGGTCTATCAAGACCACATGAGGAACACCACGGAAAGAATCCTCGGGGGCAGCTGGCGGCTCTTTTCACGGCAGCTGGTTGGCAGGTCCCACCTCCCAGGCCAGCGACATGCAGCCATCCATGTCAATGTACAGCTCCCCGATGGAGCCAGCCTGTCGCAACTGGACAGGGCCCTGGGACAGATGGAGGATTTCGTGCTTCAGTTTCAGGAGGTCAGAAAGCTTGTTACACAGATCAGTCCCAGGGGAAGGGCTTCGATGCAGGTATCCTTTGAGGAGACCTGCAAGGGAAGCTGCTTCCCGCCAAGGCTCCAGCAAATGATCAGCTCGCAGGCGCTGGACATTGGCGGGGCGGAATGGATGGTATGGGGTGTGGGCGCAGCCTTCAGCAGCGTGCCGGGAAGCGGCCCCGGTGGACATGGCAGGATCATTTTTGAAGGCTACCACTACGATCAGCTTGAGCGGCTGGCCGTGGACATGAAAAGGCGCATCCTGGATCATCCACGTATCCACCAGGCTGCCATACGCGGCGGTGAGGGCTGGGGCAGGACGGGACAAACCGAGCACTACCTTTCCTTCGATGAGGAAGCGTTTGCCCTCAGCGGACTGTCACGGTCTGCACTTTTCGGACGGCTCCGTGAAGTATCCACCGGCGCTGAGGGCCCCGGGATAGATGGCCGGCAAGGGGTCATCCCTTTGAGGCTCACGCCCGCAGGGCATATGGACTTTTCGCTGTGGGACCTGGGGCACCAGGCTTTGACCATCCGCGGTCAGCCATACAAAACAGCCCCCTTTCTCACAACGGAGAAACGCACGATTGGCCTGGACATTCATAAGCGCGACCAGCAGTACCGCCTTTCGCTCACCTACCAGTTCCAGGGACCCCGCTTCCTTGAGCAGGAGGTAAGGGCGCAGTATATCGAAGAGGCGATGGACAGCATGCCGCTGGGATATCGCGCCTACGCACCGGACACCCAGGGGCAGGAGTCAGCCGACAAACTGCTGTTGCTTGTCCTGCTGGTGATCGCCATCACCTATGTTCTCTGTGCCATCTTGCTGGAGTCGCTTGTGCAGCCCCTGGCCGTCATAAGCCTCATCCCCGTCTCACTTACCGGCTCTTTCCTGTGTTTTGCGCTGCTGGACCTAAGCTTTGACCAGGGGGCCCTGGCTTCCTTTGTGCTGCTCGGCGGTCTCGCGGTCAATGCCGGACTCTATGTTCTCAATGACTTCAGGCACTTGCAAAAAAGGAGGACAAACCGGGGCCTGGTGGACTTGTATGTCGCCGCCTTTGAGTACAAGATGCTGCCGGTGATGCTTAGCCTGGCTTCAACGATCATCGGACTGATTCCATTCCTGGCAGGTGAAAGGGAGGCATTT
This sequence comes from Bacteroidales bacterium, assembly GCA_007120675.1. Lineage (GTDB taxonomy): Bacteria > Bacteroidota > Bacteroidia > Bacteroidales > UBA7960 > PUPG01. Next base: position 205 of record SKNE01000031.1, on the reverse strand, counting down.
TGGTTTACCTTTGCCGCTGGTACTGCAGGTGGACTGGTGTTTGCGCTGATTGGACTGCTTTGCCTGTTTCCCCTGCTGTTAGGGGGAGGCCGCACCGGGAGAGTTCGGGATCCTGGCTGATGCCAGGGGTTATAAAACAGGCTGCAAAAGAAGCAAACCGGCTTCCTCTGAAGGGAATTAAGCCCTACCTTTGTGTGCTGTAATG
>SKNE01000117.1 GCA_007120675.1 Bacteroidales bacterium | reverse complement strand
TGGGTGGCCTGCTTCTGGCCCGGTTGTCCAGGGCCTTTGGCGGGAGCGGCGACCGGGAAGGGACCCTTCTGCTAAGCATCAGTGCCTTCACGCCGTTTATGCTGTCGCAGCCGTTGGCTGCATTGCACCCAATGATGGGGCCCCTGTCCTTCCTGGGCATGATCTTTACGGTATGGCTTTTTGGAAAGGGCGTGGGACCTGTGCTTAACATGCCGGGGCACAAGGTGATTGGCTTTACGCTCCTGGCGTTTTTCATATTCTTCGGCATCACATCCCTCACACAGCTCATTTTGTCTGCACTATTCATCCCATGAAGCTACTGCGATTTACACACTGGTTTATTTACCTCATGCTGGCCGGCCTGGCCATGGTGCTCGTTGTAATGTATTATCCAAAGGGTCCCGGCGGGGACGGGGAGGAGGAGCAGCCTTACGTGGCGGAAGCAGAACAGCCACCTGTCCCGGTGGTCCTTGATGAGTTTGGCCTGCCTGCGGAAGGGTTCCGTGTGGAGCGCGCCGTGGTGGGGCCGCGGCAGACGTTATCCCACATACTGGGGGGACTCGGCTTCAGTGCCAGGGAGATAGATCACATTGCCAGGGAGATGCAGGATGTCTTTAACCCCCGGCGCATTCGAAGGGGGCAGAGCTATCATGCCTACTACCCGGTGCCATCGGGCGATAGCCCGGGGCACTTTGTGTATGAAATATCGGATCTGGACTTCCTGAAGCTAAGTTTTGGGGACAGCCTGCTGGTTTCAAGGCAACAGCGAGAGGTCAGGCTGGAAAGCCGCAGCGCCTCCGGCGTCATCCGTTCTTCTCTCTGGAATGCCCTGATGGAAAGTGACCTGCATCCTGAGCTGGCCCTTCATATGGCCCGCGTACTGGCCTGGTCGGTGGATTTCCATCGCCTGGAAGCAGGAGACCGCTTCAAGGTATTGTTTTCCGAGCGTTACGTGGGTGAGCGGCGTATCGGGGTTGAAGCGGTGAATGCCGTGTACTTCATTAACAGGGGCAGGGAGGTGGAAGGATTCAGGTTTGAGTCCGACACCCTGAGGGGTTATTATGACGGGCAGGGAAATAACCTGCGTAAGGTGTTCCTCCGCGCACCCATTGAGTTCGGTGCACGGATATCCTCACGCTATTCCCACTCCCGTCGCCACCCTATCCATGGAGACAGGCGCCCCCACCTGGGCACCGACTATGCTGCACCCCACGGAACGCCCATCCTGGCAGTGGGGGATGGGCGGGTCACCAGGGCGTCCTACACCAGGGGCAACGGCAACTACGTGCGCATTCGCCACAATGCCGTATATGAGACACAGTATCTGCATATGTCACGATTCGCGGAAGGGATCAGGCCCGGAGCCCGGGTGTCGCAGGGCGACGTGATAGGCTATGTGGGAAGCACAGGCCTGGCCACCGGCCCCCATGTATGCTTTCGATTCTGGAAGAATGGCCAGCAGGTGGATCACCTGAGGCTGGATTTTCCCAGTGGAGACCCCTTGCCTGATGAATACATGGAAGAGTTCCTTCGGCAGTCCAATGAAATGAGGAGCGCCCTGGATGTCGTCCCATGGCCGGATGATCCACGGCTTTCCTACCAGGGAAAGCCATGACGCAAAGGCTGGTCCGTTTTAACTGATCATGGGCAGACAGCCCTTCTGATTGTTAACAGGGTGTGAAGCAGGTCTTCAAGCTTGTCCAGTGCCAGCATATTGGCCCCGTCAGACCTGGCTTGTGAAGGATTTGGGTGGGTCTCAATGAAGAGGCCGTCGACGCCTGTGGCGATGCCCGCCCTGGCCATCGTGGCGATCAGGTGGGGCAAGCCGCCGGTGACCCCACTCTCCTGGTTCGGCTGTTGCAGGGAGTGGGTGACATCCAGCACCACGGGTACTTCGAAGGCTTGCATGACGGGAATGCCCCGGAAATCAACCACCAGGTCACCATAGCCAAAGGTGGTGCCCCTTTCAGTGACCATGACACGCCGGCTGCCTGAAGCAGTCAGCTTGTCGATCACAAAGCGCATGGCTGGGGGGGATAAAAACTGCCCTTTCTTGACGTTGACAGCCTTGCCTGTCGCGGCAGCAGCCTGAAGCAGGGATGTCTGGCGACACAGGAAGGCAGGGATCTGCAGCACGTCCACCTCCTCAGCCGCCATGGTGGCCTCCTCCTCGTTGTGCACGTCGGTCAGTACCGGGATGTCGTATTCACGTCCGATGGCGCCCAGCAACCCGATGGCCTTTTGGTCCCCTATACCGGTGAAGCTGTCCAGCCTGCTGCGGTTGGCTTTCTTATAGGATGCCTTGAAGACATAAGGGATCCCCAGGGCAGATGTGATCTGTGCAATGTGCCCCGCGATGCGAAAGCCCATCTCCTCATCTTCCAGTACGCAGGGGCCGGCAATGAGGAAGAATGGCTTTCCCGGCTGTTGTCTGAGGGCGAAGATTTGATCAATCAGTGGATGCATGCTATCGGTGGCTTGTCAACATGAAACAATCATCGTTTTGATTACCGGGAATCAGAGGATATCCTCTATTTTACCCTTGCCCTCGCGCAGCACCTCCATCTCGTCACCTGTGCAGTCAAGCACCGTTGAAGCCTGGTTGCCCCCATTGCCCCCGTCGATCACCAGATCCACCAATGCCTCATAGTTCTCATGGATCAGCTCGGGATCCGTGGTGTATTCGATGATCTCGTCCTCGTCGTAGACAGAGCTGGAGATGATCGGGTTGCCCAGTTCCCTGACAATTTCGCGGGTAATGCGGTTGTCGGGGATCCTGATGCCGACGGTCTTTTTCCTGCTCTGAAAGAGCTTGGGGACATTGTTGTTGGCATTGAGAATGAAGGTGAACGGACCGGGAAGGCCTTTCTTCATCGCTTTGTAGATGCTGGTGGGGAATGGCTTGGTCAGGTCTGAGATGTGGCTGAGGTCGTAACAGATCAAAGAGAAATTGGCCTTTTCGGCCTTGATTCCCTTGATCTGGGCCACACGCTGTACCGCCCTGGGTTGAAAAATGTCGCAACCTATGGCATACACCGTATCGGTGGGATAGATGATCACCCCTCCCTGTCGCAGGCAGTCCACCACCATCTTCACCAGTCGCCCGCTGGGATTTTCAGGATGTATTCTGAGGAGCATAACGTATCATTTGGTTTGCAGATCACAAATATACATGAATTGTTGTTGATACGGCGATAATTCCGCCTTTCGGATGATTCGCAGGCAAAGCAGAAAACACTATTTTTGTTGCCGTGACCCGCTGCCATTTCTCATATGTCCATTCCAAAAGGCAGGAGCGCCCCGGCACAGGCCTGCTAAAGCCTTATGTCCTGGTGACCCTCCTGCTTCTTGCCACTCTTTGTTTGCCCGCTCAGCAGCAGATCAGCCTGCGGCAGGAGTTCTCCTTCAGTCCCTACCCCGACCCGCAGCAGCGAAAGGTGAACGAGATTCTGCAAGTCCTGGCTGAAGGCTCAGGCAAGCTACGTGTGTTCACCTCCTATACGCTGGTGGCAGAGCTGCTGGCGGTCCCCGCGATGGACGATCGCGGGCTTCCGCAGGTGGATGTTTTCGTGGAATCCGTGTCTGTGCAGGGTGACACCCATTACAGGGATTTCAGCCTGTCTCATATCCTGCTGCCCGACCAGGCTACGATCAGGTTATCTCTTCTTGCCAGGGGAGATAAGGTGATTACAGCCGGTTTTCACCTTAAAGGAGGGTTTCCCGCCGGGGGTGGCTACTGGTTTTCCGTCCCATTGGAGCAGGACCCGGGGGGAGAGCCCGTTTACCTGGAGGTTTCTTCCACCCATTTTTCTTATGACTTGCGCACTTTTGAGCGGATGCAGCGATGGGGTGAGGCCGTGGAAAGCTATTACCTCGCCGTCGAGCGGCTGGATGGACTTGATGCACTGCTGGAGAACCTCTATCCTGCCAGTCCCGAGCGGATCATACTGGATGAATTCCGCTTGTGCGAGGCTGAGCGCATACTGGGAGAGATCAGCCATGCCCCTTTCCAAAACTGGCTGAAGCTGGAAGAGGGAGACCCTGAAGGGTTGAGCGCATCACTGGAAAGGACGCGGTCAGAAGTGGGGAGCCTGAGGCAGTTGTTTAACCATTCGCTGGAGCACATCGACTCCCTCTTATATGAGGCGGGAATGGCGTTGGCTGAGTCTTCTTCATTCCAGGATGGCCGCACCCTGTTTGAGTCCGTGATCAACTACAACCCCTTCCACATCCCCTCTCACCTGGCCCTGGCGCAGTATGAGCTGACAGTGGCGCAACACAGCGATGCCCTGGAGAGGCTGTCACTTGTATACAGCCAGATGTTTCCTTCCGCGGAGCTGGAAAAAAGATTGCAGCCCACCACCGATCGTTTGGTGGACCACTTCTTGTCGGCCGCCGATTCGCTGAACGCTGAAGGCCGTCATGTGCAAGCCCTGGCAAAGCTCCAGGAGCTTGTCAGCTTTTGCAGCCTGAGTGCCGCATACCAGGATTGTTCCCCTTTTCTGCAGGAAAAACTCGGGGAAAGCCATGCCGGTGTATACCATTCCTTCCTGACGGTGGCGCGCCGTGCCATGCGCGATGACAGGCCGGACCTGGCTGCCATATACATCAGGAACGCCATGGATTATCAGCAGGAGTTCAGTGAGTTCATCCGGCACGACAGGGAGGCAAGGCAGTTGCTTTACCTGCTTGTGGATCCGGCTATTCGGTCGATGGACAAGTAAGCGCGTGCGCGTTGCCATCGCCCCTTGCCCTTTAAAACAGCCTGTCGGTCAAAATCAGCAACATGATCAGCAGGTAGCAAAGGTTCAGGACAATAAACGCCTGTCTAAGCTGTCCGTCCCGCGCCAGGAAAAGCCAGCGGGCGAAGAACACCATCATCAGCAGCCCCACAAGCATGGTGGCAACGGCTGCAAAATGGTGATGGTACATGCCGCTGAGCGAGATCAACAGGGCGGCCAAAACGGTGGCGCTTACCCAGACAAAGGTCAGTGACCGGATCTGTCGCCGGGAGAATGTGGAAGAAAGGCTGGGAAAACCTGCCTTTTTGTACTCTTTGTCGTAACGCAGCATGATCAGCCATGTATGCGGTATTTGGCCGATAAAAAAGAACATGGCCAGCAGGATGATGTGGTGGTGTCCCGGGTGGCCGCCTGCGGCGATCCAGCCAATGACGGGCGGAATGGCACCAACCAGTGACCCGGGGATCACGGCGAAGAGGCTGATTCTTTTCAGGTAGGTGTAGGCCAGGTTGTAAGTGAAGAGATTAAGCAAGCCCAGGATGGCGGCCGTACCACCCCCTGCGTGCCAGAGCAGGAGCAAGCCACCCAGGGCACAAAGGATGGTGCACATCCACGACTCCCTCAAACTTAGGAGGCCTGAGGGGAGGGGCCTCTGCCGGGTCCTTTCCATCAGGCCGTCCAGCTTGCGCTCCTGTATCTGGTTGATGCCGGCGGATGCCGACGAAAGCAGGAAGATCCCCAAAAGCAGTGAAAGCCAGCCCTGGACGAAGGCACCGCTAAACAAGATGAAGCCCGTGAGGGATGAAAGGCTCACGGGCAGGCTGATGTGTGGTTTTCCCAGTTGAAGAAAAGCCCACATCTTCTGAATAACAACGGGTTTACTCATTGAGGGAGCGAAGGAATTCAATGATCAGGCTGACCTCCTCTTCCGACACCTCCCCTTCATAGGAGAGCATCTGGCCAGGCCTGAACCCGACGGTAATGTCGTAATCAGGGTCGTAAATGGAGCGACGAACATATTCCTCGTCGTAAAGGATCTCCCGCTCTTCGCCGGCGGTGATTACCCGCACCGGGTCGCCAAACTTACCCAGGAAGCTGGGACCGATCACCACGGTGCCATCCAGTGAGTGACAGGCAATGCAGCCCTTGCTTTCCACCACCTGCCGGCCCAGGAGGGCCAGGTTGGCATCCTCGGGAATCACGGGAGCCAGGGCAGTGGTATCGGCGTACCACTCCCAGAACTCCTCCGGTTCCATGACCACCAGGTCTGTATACATCAGGGCGTGCTGGAGTCCGCAATACTCAGCGCAAAAGATGGTGAAGGTCCCCGTGTTGTTTGCCTGGAACCACATGCGGTTGTCTGTCAGGCCAGGGACCATATCCTCCTTGACGCGAAAGGCCGGGATATAGAGGGAGTGCAGCACATCCCGCGCATTGAGATTCAGGATGATAGCCGTGTCTTTAGGGACATACAATTTGTCGGTAACACGTCCATCTTCGTAGGTGAATGAGAAACTCCACATCCTGGCATTGGCTGTGATATGGATCCCCTCATCCGGGATCCGCTTCATGGGGATCCAGGCCACATAGCCATAATAGAACATACCCATCACCAACAGCAGGGGGATGACCGTCCATATCACTTCCAGGGTGTTGTTCCCTTCGATGTGCGCGGGTTTGGGATGTCGCTTTTTGTTGTATTTGAACAAAAAGTAAATGATCACGGCGGTGATGCCTATGAGAAAGAAGAAAGCGATCCCAAGGATGAAGACAAAGGCATTCTCTACGCCGGGTACAAAAGTTGAAGCGCCTAATGGGTACATATGCTTTGGTTATCTGTATGAATAATCAAAAAACGTGACAAAGAGCACCAGGAGGAATATCACCATCACGGCGGCCACCATCACGGGAAACAGCTTCTTCTCGTATTTCAGGTGCATGAAAAAGGCCAGTACGAGCACCGATTTTGCACCCGCCAGCAACATGGCCACCAGGGTGTTGTAACTGCCAAACTCCAGCTGTGTCACCGCCACGCTCAGCGCAGTCAGTATCAGCAGGACAATAAGCACCACTATCTGGGTCTTGTAGGGGACGATATGTGTCTTTTCTTCGCTCATCTTTTTTGTGTTAGTGGATTAGATAAAAGAGTGGAAACAGGAAGATCCAGATCAGGTCGACCAGGTGCCAGTAGAGGCCGGTATTTTCCAGCCAGACATAGTCGGTCTGGTGGATCTTGTCATTCTTCATCTGTACGATCACATAAATGAAAAGCCCGATCCCGATCAGGATGTGCAGGGCGTGAATGCCCGTCATGAAGAAATAGAGTCCGAAGAAGAGAATGGTTCCGAAACCCAGCTCCTGCAAGACCTCGCTGCCCGGGTAAAAGCCGTACTCAAACTTGGCTCCCCATTCGAAGTATTTGTTCACCAGGAATATGATGGCTATCAGCAGGGTGACACCAAGCAGCTGCAGGGCACGTTGTTTGTTTCCTTTCTGTATGGCGGTGATCGACATGGCCACGGTCAGGCTGCTGATCAGCAGCAGGACAGTATTGATGGTCCCCAGGGCCACATCCAGCTCTTCTGCTGCGATGCGGAAGGCTTCCGGGTGCATGGAGCGATACACGGCATAGACTACGAAGAGCATGCCAAACAGCAGCAGCTCGGTGAAGATGAACAGCCACATCCCAAATTTGTCGCCCAGGTCGTCGCGATGGATTGTCATGGTATCAGTTGTTAGGGTTGTCAATGCCTGTATAGTCTCTGTAGTCGTAAGGTGTTTCATCCACCCTGGGGATCTCATCGTAATTCTCCAGGGTGGGAGGGGTGTCAACCTGCCATTCCAGTGTTTTGCCTCCCCATGGGTTCTTTTCGCTTGTCCTGGGTCCGGAGCGCGCTGAACGGATCAGGTTGGCAAAGATGATCAGGATGCCGGATATCATCACCCAGGCCCCCAGTGAGGAAAGAATGTTGGGGCCGTGGAATTCAGGAAGGTAATCGTAATACCTTCTGGGCATCCCCATCATACCCAGGTAGAACATGGGCAGATAGAGCGATAGGAAGCCGATGAAGAAGATGCCCCAGCCCAGGTTGGCCCATTTGGCATCGTACATGCGTCCGAACATCTTTGGAAACCAGTAATGGATGGCCCCCATGAAGGCGAAGCCGGTTCCCCCGAACACGATGAAGTGGAAGTGGGCCACCACAAAGTGGGTGTCGTGCAGGTGCACGTTGGTGGCCAGGGCCCCCAGCACCAGGCCGGTGAGTCCGCCCACCATGAAGACAAAGAGGAACGAGACGGCCCAGAAGAATGGCGTGTGCAGGTGCAGGGAGCCTTTATGCATGGTGGCCACCCAGTTAAACACCTTGATGGCCGAGGGGATGGCTACCAGGAAGGTGAGAAAGCTGAAGGTAAACAAGGCTCTCCCGCTCATCCCTGAGGTGAACATATGGTGTCCCCAGACAAAGTAGCCTACGAAGGCGATGGCCATGGTGGACAGGACGATGGCCCGGTAACCGAAGATGCTTTTTTTGGAGAATACCGGTATGATCTCACTGATCACGCCCATGGCGGGCAGGATCATGATGTAGACGGCCGGGTGGGAGTAGATCCAGAAGAGGTGCTGATAAAGGATGGGGTCTCCTCCAAGGGCAGGATCGAAGAAGCCGATGCCCAGCATGCGTTCGGCCACGATAAGCAGCAGCGTGATGCCGATCACGGGTGTTGCCAGTATCTGTATCCAGGCCGTGCCGTAGAGGGTCCACGGAAATAGTGGCATCTTGAGCCAGCTCATGCCGGGTGCCCTGAGCCTGTGGATGGTCACCACGAAATTGATGCCGGTCAGGATGGAGGAAAACCCCATGACGAAGGCACCGAATACGGCGGGAAGGACATTGGTGGGCGTCTGGAAACTGTAGGGCGCATAAAACGTCCAGCCGGTATCAGGCGGTCCGCCCCCGGTAAACTGGGAGGTAAGGACGATGAGTATGCCAATGATGTACACCCACCACGACAGCAGGTTGAGGCGGGGAAAAGCCACATCCTTGGCCCCGATCATGATGGGCAGGAAGAAGTTGCCGAAGACCGCAGGCAGTCCGGGCACCACGATGATGAATATCATGATGATGCCGTGAAGGGTGAAGAAGCTGTTGTAGGTCTGCGGCCCCATAATGGTCTCACCGGGGGCGAGCAGCTGGGTCTTCATCAAAATGCCCAGGATGGCTGCCACCGAGAAGAAAAACAGCATGGTATAGAGGTAGAGCAGCCCGATTCGTTTGTGGTCGGTGGAAAGAATCCATCCCAGGATGCCCTTGTATCTGCCCTGGTATTCCAGGAAGCTGGGCTGTTTCTGGCGCGTATTGTCTGTCATATGCTTTTGGTTATGATTGGGTTTGTTCCGATTTCGCTTTCCTTGGCCTGAACCACATCAGGATGCCAAACACCAAAAGCGCCACAAACAGGATAAGCGTTCCGGCGATCTTGGTCACATTGAGCACATATTGCTGGCCGGCGGGATCGTAGGTGTAGCAATAGGCCAGTACCCGGCTGAAGCTGGGTCCCGACCTGCCCGCCGAGGTTTCCACCACCGCCAGCTTAAGGTCTATGGGAAGGAAATAGGTGCCATGGAGGTACCTGGTGATCTTTCCCTCTTCACTGACAAAGATCAGGGCGGTGGTGTGCAGAAAATCCAATCCTGCCCTCCTGTAGCGAAAGCCCACCGACTCGGTGATCTTCGCCACATTGGCGCTGTCGGCCACAAAGAAGCGCCACCCGTCGGGATCAAAATCTCCCTTGATCAGGTTGTGGTAGTTGTTCCTGTTGGTGGCTGCAAGCTGTGGACCCTCCCTGTAGTCGAAACTGATGGTCAGCACCTGGTAGTCCTTTCCCAGGTCCATGTCAGAGCGCGATATCACATCAGCGATCTCCCGCATGAATGGGCTGCATATTCCCGGACAGCGGTAGTAGACCAGGGCCAGGGCGGTGGGTTTGTCAAGCAGGTCGTAGAGCATCACCGGCTGGCCGTCCTGGTCGATGAGGGTGATCTCTTCCGGGAGGTACTCATCCAGTCGCTCGATAATGGCAATCTCGGGTCCGCCAGCCATCTGGGCCTCCAGGAGTTCCTCCTGGCTCAGGGCTTCGTCCTGCGCAGGGAGCGGTGAGTAGAGCAGGATCAGGAGGGTGGACAATAAAATGGTGACAAGGTTTCGCATGATCATGGTTTATAGATGATGGTGAATACTTTCTTCCAGCTGTGGATGATTGGACGGTACCAGGGAGGACCTGCCCAGGCTGTGGAGCACGAGCCAGAGGAAGAGTCCGGCATAGCCCAGCCAAACGGCCAGTTCCATGATTCCCACCTGCATCACGCCGGTGCTGCCCGGCATGACCTGCAGGTACAGGCTGACCCACAATCCAAAGATGAGCAGGATGCTGATGGTGGGCATCACCACTTTGTGACGTCCCACCACATCCGACATCATCACCACAAAAGGTATGGCAAAGTTAATCAGTGGCTCGGCATAAAACAACACCTGCCATTCACCCACGAAGCGTGGATAATAATAGGCGGTCAGTTCCGGGATATTGGCGTACCAGATGATCAGGAACTGCATGAACCAAAGGTAGCCGAAAACAATGCTGAAGCGAAAAATGTAACGGGCAAAGTCATGGCGGTGGGCTTCGTTCATGGCGGGAAAGAAGCCTTTTTTGTTCAGGTACAGGATGAACAGTATGATGACAGCCACCGCATAGTAGATGCTGGTCACGGCGGCACGGAAGCCAAAGAGGGTGCTGTACCAGTGGGCATCAATGGTCATGACCCAGTCCATGGCTGCCAGGGAGAAGAAAATGGTGGCCACGAATATGAACACCTTGGCATAATACCGGCTTTTGTAAAAGGACTGCAAATCGCCCGGCTTTTCCTGCCTGAGCGCGTAACGGCGCATGACCAGGAAGAGCGCGATCCACATGGTGAAATACAGGATAATGCGGATCATGTAGAAGGGGACGTTGAGAAAGGGCTGCTTGTGGGCGATCAGCTTATCTGTCCCGGCAATGCCCGGCACGGCCCATTGGTATATATCCGGCAATCCAAAATAGAGTAGCAGCATCAATAGGGCGCCTGGCAGCAGGAAAACACCCATGGCCAGGGGCACCCGTTGAAACATCGCTGACCAGGCCGAATTGGTGATCAACTGCAGGGAGTAGAACAGCAGGGCCCCTATGCTGATGCTGATAAAATACATATTGTTGATCAATAGGTTGTTCCAGCTGCGGGCCGGATCGGTGGCGAAGCCGTATCCCAGGCCGATGAGCCCCAGGAGGATGAGCACGCCCAGCAGAACCTTTGTTGATGGGGAGGGCTTGTATGTATGTTCCATTTGGGATGTGGTTTTTTTCTACTTGAATTCCGGTTTAATTATCCTGCAGCACTTCTTCGATGTAGGCGATGATCTTCCACCTGTCGTCCGGCCTGATAAGGGAGGCATGTGCCCCCATGACGCCCCATCCTGCAGTGATCACGTGGTATACCTCTCCCGGCTCATAGGCTTTTGCCTCCTCTGTGATGAGGGAGGTGGGGGGGATGATGTAGGCCCCCGAGGTGTGCAGGTTGCCTTGTCCGTCGCCTGTCACGCCATGGCAGTTGGCGCAAAAGACATTGTACAGCCCTTCTCCTTCACGGAGCAGTCTTTGGGTGACCAGGTGCTGTTGCTGCAGGTGAAGGGCGGCCAGTTCACGGCCTTCAAAATCCGCCGGATAGGGGTATGGCACCATGTGCCGGGGCACGGTGCCCGCCACCGGCTCGCGCATGGTCTTCCCGTCTGCCATGGCCGGATTGTCAGAATAGGTCTGATAAGCAGGTCCGTGGGCCATATCAGGGAAATATTCATACCCCTTGTCCATTCGCGTCCTGTCACAGCCCCCTGTCAGCAGGAGGGCAAGAATAATACCCGTGATGAATGATATATGCTTCATGAGCTTGATGGTTTGCTGTTTATAAAAATATGGTCTTCAGACTGAAGTCCACCTCTTTGTCTACCACCTCCAGGGCCCCTGCGTCCAGGATCCATTGCCTCACCTCGGTGGGGTTGAAGTTCTGGTCCATCACCAGGTAAAAGCGGTCGTCGCTGGCACGCTGGTCAATCATGACCGGCTCTTTTCCCGGGAAAAGCTGGACACGGCCCAGGAAGGCCATCACTGACACCCCCCCTGTGACCAGGATGGTCAGCAAAAAGAGGATCACCACCATGGGGGGAAAGCTGAACAGCGGCTTGCCGCCGTAGCGCAGGGGGTAATCGATCACCGCGGTATAATACAGGAAGGCAAAGGCCCCAATAATGGTTCCAATGGCTACCAGTACCGCCAGGAAAGGGAGCAGCGATTCGCGGGTGAAGGCTTTGATCAGGTCATGATTGGTGGCGGGACCAAAGACATCCTTGATGTTGGCCCGTTTTTCCTTCAGTTTCCGGATGGCCTGCAGCAGATCGTCTTCATTGTCGAAGACGCCGATCATGTGTTGTTTACTCATCTTGGCTGTCTTTTACGGTTTTTTCTTTTCCAATGCGGGAGATGGGCTTTACCTCATTGATGGCGATCACGGGAATGAAGCGCACAAAGAAGAGCATCCCCAGGGTGAATATTCCGAAGGTGCCCACGAAAATCCCTATGTCGACCATGGTGGGCTGGTAGCCCGTCCAGCTGGAAGGCAGAAAATCCTCGGCCAGCGAGGATACCAGGATAACGTACCGCTCGAACCACATCCCCACATTGATGATGATGGATACCAGGAACAGGGAGAGAATGCTCTTTCTTGCCCGTTTGAACCAGAATACCTGCGGCACGATGGCATTGAAGATTACCATGATCCAGAAGGCGGTAGAGAAGCTGCCTGAGGCCCTTGCCCTGAAGAAGGTATATATCTCGTATTCCACCCCCGAATACCAGGCAATGAACAACTCGGTGGCGTAAGCCAGTCCGATGAGCAGGCTGCTGTACTTCAGCACATGGGCGATGTTGTCAAAGTGCTTTTCTGTGATGTAATCCTTGATGCTGAAGGCCTTGGTCATCAGGATCATCAGGGTGAGCACCATGGCAAAGCCGGAGAATATGGCCCCTACGAAGAAGTAGGGTGGCAGGATGGTGGCATGCCAGCCGGGAATCACCGACACGGCAAGGTTCAGGGATACGATGGTATGCACCGAGATCACCAGGGGAGCCGCCAGTCCGCCCAGGAGCTTCAGCAGGGTTTCATAGCGGTTGTAGGTGTAAAGGGAACCGTCCCACCCCAGGCTGAACATGCCGTAGATCGTTCTTTGGATCTTGTTTTTGGTGCGGTCACGTATGGTGGCCAGGTCAGGTACCATGCCCAGGTACCAGAGGGTGACGGACATGATAAGGTAGGTGCTGATGGCCAGCACATCCCAGAATAGCGGTGAGTTGTAATTGACCCACAGCAGGCGGGTGTTGGGGTAGGGGAGGATAAAGAAGGCCAGCCAGGGCCTGCCCATGTGGATCAGCGGAAAGAGTCCCGCGCACATCACGGCGAAGACGGTCATGGCCTCTGCCGAACGGTTGATGGAGCCTGCCCAATGCTGCCTGAACACCAGGAAGAAGATGGTAAAGGCCGTGCCTGCGTGACCGATGCCGATCCACCACACGAAATTGATGATGTCCCACCCCCAGGCCACGCTGTTGGTCAGGCCCCAGGTGCCGAGCCCCTTGCTCAGTGTCTGGTAGAACGACCAGCCACCTATGGCCAGTAGGATGCCGCCCAGGCCAACGCCCACCAGCCACCATAGCGGTGGCCTCCCCTGGGTATTGGCCAGCAGTTCGCCTGTGATCTGGCCGTAGCTCTTGTGGCCTGTAACAAGTGTTTGATCGATATTGGTGCTGATCATGTGCTGTTGTTTAAATGGTCAGTGATTGCTTGCTTCAGGTCTATTCCGGGTTACGTATCTTGGTCAGGTATCCCACGGAGGGGAGGGTGTGCAGTTCTTCCAGCAGGTGATAATTGCGTGGGTCCTTAATCAGCTGGGCCACACGCGAAGATTTGTCGTTCAGGTCGCCAAAGACCAGGGCTTCCGCCGGACAGGATTGAACACAGGCAGGTAGTACTTCGCCGTCTTTCAGCCTGCGGCGCTCATTCTTGGCCGTGACTTTGGCAGCCTGGATACGCTGAACGCAGAAGGAGCATTTTTCCACCACGCCCCTTTCCCTGACGGTGACATCGGGGTTGAGGACCATTCGTCCCAGGTCGGAGTTCATGTGGTAGTCGAAGGCCTCGTTGCGGGCATATTCGAACCAGTTGAACCGCCTGACCTTGTAAGGGCAGTTGTTGATGCAGAACTTGGTTCCCACACAGCGGTTGTAGGCCATCTGGTTGAGGCCCTCCTTGCTGTGCATGGTGGCGGCCACCGGACATACATTCTCGCAGGGTGCGTGGTCACAGTGCATGCACATCACCGGCTGAAAGACTATGCCTGGCTTATCGGCCTCCCCGTTGTAGTAACGGTCGATGCGCATCCAGTGCATGATGCGCCGGCGCCTGACCTCATCCTTGCCCACCACCGGCACATTGTTTTCACTCTGGCAGGCGATGACGCAGGTGGAGCAGCCGGTGCAAGCGTTCAGGTCGATCATGAGGGCCCAGTGGTGTCCGTCGAAATGGTCTTCGGGATAGAGCGTCAGGGCGTGCTTCTCGTGGTATGCGTGCAGTTCATTGCCTGCGGAGGGATCCATCCGGTATTTGTCCAGGGTGGATTCGCGCACGATGGCCCTTCCCTCCATGGAGAAATGGGTTTGTGTCCGTGCAAACCGATGTCCGTCACCCACCTTTTCCCAGCTGTCCACTGGACCAAACAAAAGCCGCTGTCCGGCCATTCTGCGGGACAGTGGAAAGGCATTGCTCCCCACCCCGTCACCCGCCTTTCCTGCCTGTGTCCGTCCGTAGCCCAGGGCCAGGGACAGGCAGCCATCGGCCTGACCGGGCTGCACCAGCACGGGCCATTCACCCTGTCCGTTGATCCGGATGATATCGCCTTCCCTCAGGTTCAGGCTGCGGGCAGAGGCTGGCGACAGGGCTGCGTAATTGTCCCATGTGACCGAAGAAATGGGGTCGGGCATCTCCTGCAGCCAGGGATTGTTGGCGTGGGTTCCATCGCCCATGGCCAGGTGCGGGTGGGCCGAAAACTCCATCTCTGCTTCGCCTTGCAGCATTTGTTGCAGTGCCATTGCGACCTCCCTGACGGAGCCGGAGCGGTAGGCTGGCATGGCCTGCGTGGCTAATCCTGTGTCAAGAACGCCGGCTTGCAGGCTATGGGTCCAGAACGAGGCCGGGTCAGGATATGCATCCTGTTTTGGAAACAATTGCTCCTGCCAGTACTGCTTCATGAAATGGTGGAAGTCCTGCTCCCGGTCCATCCAGCGCAGCAGGCTGTCCTGGAACTGGCGTGTTTTAAAGAGGGGGTGGATGGCTGGCTGGGCCAGGCTGTAGTGTCCCTCCCTGAACAGGGCATCATTCCACGATTCCAGGTAGTGGTTGTCGGGCACTATGTAGGTGCAATGCGAGGCGGTTTCATCCCTGGTGCTTGCAAAAGACACACTCAGGGCGGTCTTTTCAAGGCCTTCACGGATCATTTCCGGCTGGTGGTAATGGTATACCGGATTGGTGTTGTAGAACAGGACGGCGGAATACTCTCCACGCTGGAGCTTCCCTGCAAAGCGTTCAAAGCTTTTCTGATCCCCCCTGCCGATGTGCAGCGGCGCGCTGTTGTCAAGGGTCCTCCCATAATTGCCCGCCATGGCATTGATCCCGTTGACGAGCATCTGGCACTCCTTGCTGTTGTGGCCGCAGACGATGATCGATTTGCCCTTGCGGTCCAGGATCTCCCCGGCCAGCGCCTGCACGTCGTAGTCCACCGCCCCTGCCCCCAGGCCAATGTTGCCGGTGGCTTCGGCCATGGCATCGTAAAGGGCCATGAGGATGCGTATCTCCTGGGTGGGCTTGACGGGAACGCGCTCGTCGGCGTTGGCTCCAGTCAGTGTAAGGGTCCCTTCAAACTGAATATGCCTCGACATATGGGGCTTGTCCTCGCTGATCCTCCTGGTGGACGCATATTGTTTGGCATGGCTTACCGGTGAAACCCAGGTGCCAAGAAAATCGGCGCTGAAGCTGACGATGAGTTCCGCCTGGTCAAATTGGTAGCAGGGAACCAGGTCCAGGCCAAAACTTTCCTTGTGGGCCTGGCGGATGGCTTCGTAAGAGACCGCATCCCAGGTGATCACCTCCAGTCCGGCGAAGGCTTCCCGGAAAGCCTTTATCAATGCCATGGTGGACGGACTGAGCAGGCTTGGACAAACCAGGGCCATTTTTTCTCCCCTTGCGGCTGCATTGCGCAGCTGGCCAATGATCTCCCTGTCGATGGTTTCCCATGAGGCGGCTTCTGCGTGCTTAAGGGGCCCATGATACCTGGCCCCGTCGTCGTAAAGGCTCAATACGGAAGCCTGGACCCTTGCGGAGCTTCCTCCCCCGGTGAGGGCAGAGGAGGGATTGCCTTCGATTTTGATGGGTCGTCCGTCGCGGGTCTTGATCAAAACCGGACAATACTCATTTCCATGCTGATACGTGCTGGCATACCAGGTGGCCATCCCGGGGGTGAGCTCTTCGGGCTGTGTCAGGTAGGGGATGGCCTTCTTAACAGGATTTTCACAGGCGGAAATCACTGTGGCGGAGAAAAAACTGATGCCGCACCACTTGAGGAAGTCCCGACGCGAAGAGGCCGTCTCGTTCTTTTCGTCGGCCAGGATCTCCATCATCGACCGCTGCTCTTCCCCTCCTGCGTCTTCACTGATGCTTAGTTCACGTGTTTCGGCCAGGTCCCCGATGCTTTTCCAATAGCGTGTATTGCCTTTATTCATCTGTTTATTTTCTTTGTTCCTTATTGTTTACTTCCTGTTTAATGATGGCAGCTCATGCAATCCTCTCCCCCCAGCTCGGCTGCCGTAACGGCATCCAGTTCTCCTGCCCTGATGAGTGCGTGCAGTCTTTCAAATGGTTCATAATAGGGGTTGTCCAGGAAGGCCACCTCGCTGTCGCGGTGGCAACTCAGGCACCAGCCCATGGAGAGGTCTTCCTGCTGTCGCAGGATGTCCATGGTTTCCACGGGACCGTGACAGTCCTGGCACTCAATACCGCCCACCCCCACATGCTGGGCATGACTGAAGACGCTGTGATCCGGCAGCTTGTGAATCCTTATCCACTCAATGGGCCGTCCGCTGGCTTCTGCCCTGTGCATCTTGTCGATTTCAAAACGACCTGATTGGCTTCCTTCACGGATCACGTTGTGGCAGTTGAGGCAGGTGTTGTTTGACGGGATGCCGGCCGAAGGGCTAAACTTGCTGATGGTATGGCAGTACTGGCAGTCAATATCGTGCTGGCCGCTGTGCACCTGGTGTGAGAACTTAATGGGCTGGTCCGGTGCGTAGCCCTCTGTACGACCCAGGTTACGGCTCTCTGCCACCGCATATTGCATATGCACCATCAGTCCCACCAGCAGGATCATCACGTGGAAAATCTTGAACCGGATCTTTTTGGTGATCAGCAGGTCAACCAGGGCCAAGGCCATGAGTATCCCAAGGCCCCAGAATATCACGGCGTTGACAGGTATGGCGCGCAGCTCACCAGGGCCCCGCCGTGCCACCTCCATGAGGTAGGCTTCAATGAGGTGCTCTTCCCTCTCAGTGACCGACATCCCTGCATGATCGGTGATCATGCGCTGGCCAACGGGCATGGCGAGCTTCTCGCGGATACTGTAGTCATCCTCCTGCAGCCACCGCATGGCCAGGTCATGGGCCGAGGGGTTCCAGTTCATGGTGTCGGTTCGGCTGGGGTAATGGCAGGACGAGCAGTCGTGGATGCCACTCTCAAAAGCCACAAGGCCTTTGAACAGTCGCTGTCCCCTGCGCAGGTCATCGCGGCTGTACGATTCCTCCTTTTCTGCCACATGCTCATCAACAGCCCCGCTGAATGAGCTCAGCGTCGCCAGGGCGATGATTAAACAGAGTGAGAGAATGGCGGTGAATGCATACAGATGACCACGTTTTTTTCCTGATGCGGATGTGTTCTTCATGTATTTAAGGGCTTGGTTGGTTTCGCAAATTGGGGTCTGGGTAGTCAGATATGTATATATCTCTTTAGTTTAGAATTCATTGCGGCGGGAGGCCTTGCGGAGGTGGTGAACGATCAATGGCTTCCGGCAGCTTGTGCGGTAAAAATAGAAAAAATACTATTCGCCGCAACGGGAGCGGGTAATATATAATCTTTCAAAATAATACATTGGTTTAATGGCCATTCGTTGGCTAAACGGCTGTCTGCGGAGTAACTGACGCCATCAGGAAGGGGTTGCCGGCATCACTGTAAAAGAAAGCCTTATGATCTGTTTACAGGCCCGGAAGATGTGCACTCAGGATTTGCCTTTGTGGCCATAAAAGCCCATATGGTGGGCCCCAACCACCATGGCCCCGGTCACTATCACGATGTTCTTGATGATGTATTGCCCGATGAGCGTGGGTACCAAAGGGGGTGGTACAAAGGTTTCGGCGGGAAAGAGGAAGAGGGGCATGATTGTTCCCAGCATCTGCACAAAAAGCAGGGGCAGGGCCAGGCGCATGCGGTAGCCAAAGATGAACAAGAGGCCAATGAGGACCTCCCAGGTGGCCAGGATGGGCATGGATACCTGCTGCTGTATGAGTCCGAAGCTCATGGTCTCAATGGTACGTGAGGCAAGCTCTTCCGCTGAACTGAGTCCGGGAAAGAATTTCTGAATGCCAAACCAGAAGAAGACAATGCCAATGCTGATGCGTAAGAGCAGAATGCCCCGTTTGGCCATCCATTGATACACCACTTGTTCCAGTTGATATATTGATTTCATGCCGGGAATCTTTAAACCATACAATCTCCGGTAGATAAACAGTTGGGAGGGGTCAAAAGTTTAGGCCGAAGCTGGCCAGGCAAACCGGGGGTCATTCATCGTCAGGCTGCGGGTTTGCCGGCTGATCCAGTGCTACGGTCCGGTAAAGGTCTGTGCGGCGGTCATTCCAGTTGGTCACGGTACCCCTGTTTCGGTGTCTTTTCAGCAGCTCCAGGTCGATGTCATTGATGATCACGGTTTCCACGTTGGGTGTACATTCTCCCGCGATGGCATCCCGCGCAAAGCTGAAGTCAGAGGGGGTAAAAATGCCCGATTGGGCATACTGGATGTCCATGTTGTCTACCTGGGGCAGGTTGCCCACTGTACCGGCAATGGCCACAAAGATCTGGTTCTCCACGCAGCGGGCCTGTGCACAATACCTCACGCGCAGGTACCCCTGGCGATCGTCCGTG
This sequence comes from Bacteroidales bacterium, assembly GCA_007120675.1. Lineage (GTDB taxonomy): Bacteria > Bacteroidota > Bacteroidia > Bacteroidales > UBA7960 > PUPG01. The sequence continues at coordinate 12,064 of SKNE01000117.1, read as the reverse complement.
CAGAAAGGGACAAAAATCAGCCGGGCACCGCGCTCAACGGCTATCCTGGACAGCTCCGGGAACTCCACATCATAACATATCAGGATGGCTATCTTGCCTTTGTCGGTATCAAAGACCTCCAGGCTGTTACCGGGTTGAACGCCCCACCATTTCTTTTCGTTGGGTGTTATGTGCAGTTTGTATTGCTTGCCGATCTCACCGTTGCGCTGAAAGAGGTAGGCGATGTTGTAGAGTTTTTCCCCTTCGGGGGTAAAATGGGATCCGGCAACGATGTTAATATTGTATTTGATGGCCAGTTCGCTGAAAAGATCCAGGTACTGTTCGGTGAACTCACCGATCTTTCTCGCCGCGGTGCCTGGCTCTTCCTTTGGAAACAGTGAAAGCAGCTGCAGGGTGAATATCTCCGGGAACAGCACAAAATCACTCTTGTAGCCGGAGGCAACGTCCACAAAGTATTCGCACTGTATGGCAAACTCATCGAAGCTCTTGATGGGACGCATCTGATACTGGACAACACAAATGCGCACGGGGGCAGCGGCCAGGAACTGTTTTTCCTTCTCCTCCTTGAAATCAAAATTGGTCCACTCCAGGTAGGTGGCGTAGCCTGATGACTCGCTGTCGTCATCCATGTATTGACGGATGATCTTTTTCAGCGAGAAGCCGTTGGACAGCTGCGGCGTGAGTACCGGATCGAAGATGGCACGACTGGTTACGCGGTCAACATAGCCCGTGATGCTTAACTCATGCTTATGGTTGGTGTAGCCGGGCAGCCGGCCCCCGATGACAATGCGCCGGAGGTTCAGCTTTCGGCAAAGATCTTTGCGGGCTTCATACAGGCGGGTTGCCAGCTTCATGCCCCGGAATTCAGGGTGCACCATGATCTCCATCCCGTAGAGGGTATCCCCTTCGGGGTTGTGTGTGCCGATATGGCCGAAATCGCAGATCTCGTCCCACGACATGTTCATGTCAAAATCGTCTGAGTCGATGACCAGGCTCCCCGATGAAGCCACCAGGCGGTCGTCTATCTCAATGACAATTTGTCCGTCGGGAAATCGCTTCAGCTGATTTTCAATATTTTCCCTGGTCCAGGTGTCCATTCCCGGAAAACAGATCTTTTGCATGGAGACCAGCTGGGGAAAATCCTCCAGGCGCAGCCGCCTTACATTCAGCTCATATTCGTACTCCTGTAAGTCGATCTTATCCATTTCAGTAGCTATCCCTTATGTCTGCGCGCCCGCCATCATTGAACGCATCCGAAAGGAGCAGGCGGGCCAGTTTTTTGCCGGCCACGCGTGGTGCAATCAGCTGGCCGCCTTCTTTCAGGTCAATGAATTTTTGCCTGTGGATAAAATCTTCCTCCCGGCTCGACCTGATGGTGGTCTGCATGGCGGTGTCGATGATGCCGGGGGCCACCGACATGCATTCCACCGGGTATTTTTGGTCCCTCTGCTCCTCAGAAATACAGCGGCCGAACATTTCCAGCCCTGCCTTGCCTGTGCAGTAGCAGCTCCATCCATAATAGGGAAATTCTGCGGCACCTGAAGAGATATGCAGGATCCGTTTTTGTGTGTTCAGGTGGCGGCTCTGCCGGATAAAGGCGGCACTGAGCAGCATGGGGGCGAGGAGGTTGACCCGCATGTGCTGGTCCACCATCTCGGGGGGACAATCCTCAACGCGCTTTACGGGTTCTATGAGTCCGGCATTATTGACCAGGTAGACCCCCTCAACCCTTTGCTCATCCACCTGTCCGAACACCTGCGCCATCAACTGTGGGATGGCCTGCGTTTGTCCCAGGTCAAATGAGAAGAAATCCATTTGACACGCCTTTGCCGCTGCCAGTTTTTTCAGCTCCCGGCTTTCGCTTCGGGCAATGATCAGCAGATGGTGTGACTCATCCAGCAATTCCATGGCCAGGCCCTCTCCAAGGCCCTTGCTGCCGCCGCTAATGATGAAATACTTCATTGTTTGTTTGATAGGCTTGTTATCTGACTCAGTTTGACCCCTGTTCCGGAAGCTTCCTAATCCCGTGTGTCCAAAAGGTGATGGCCGACAGATTTGATCGATCCGGTTTCAGGGTGGAATTCTATGTGCAGGTTTTCTGCCGGCAGACGTGTGACAACGCCAAACTGGCTGACCAGTGCGCGGGATTCAGCCCGTTTTTCATTTCCCAGGAAAACAAAAACATCGGCATATTCGGGTATCCGGTAATGGAATCCGGTTTCACCCCCCCTTCCGGGATCCTGCCTGGCAGCCATCATTCGCTGTAACTGACTGGTGGCCCCGCTTTTCTGAAATATCAGGCTGAGCTCCTGTCCCTCCCTGTCGCCAATCTCCAGCATCCCCTTCTGACTGGAGAACCTGGACAGCAAATAGCCCTGGGTCCCCTCTTTCACAGGCCTGACCATGAAGCGGTAATTGGTTACGTCAGACCGGGTAATGCCCGTAAAAAGGTCCAGGTAGTCGCTTTCCATTTGCGTCATTTGTGAGTACATGTACTCCAGGGCCTCTTTGGAGTAGTTGATCTCCTGGAAGCCGCTGATCAGGTCAAACTTTTTTTCCCGTATTTCCATGATATAGTCGGCCACGTCACGGGCACGAAGCTCCTGGCTTTTTTCCACCCAGCTTCTGCGCAGTGTTTGCCTTTGCACGCTGAGGGTGTCCATGGGGACCTGCTCGGTGATGGTATCGATCCGTTCCTTCAGTGCGCTATCGAGAAAAAAGTGGAAGGTTTTGTCGCTGCCAAAGGCATCATATTCGATCTGTTTGTGGGAGAGATCCTGCAGGGATAAGGGATCGGCCGGACTGTTCACACTGTATATGAGTCCCGATTCACCCAGCCGGATGAAAAAGGCCTGTTCTTCAGATTCGGGGAAACGGACAAAGTATATGTGTTCCGGGTCAGGTTCGGCAAACTGATGAATGTGGATATTGGTGATCTCGTGCGACCGGGAGGGCAGCATGATCACCTCATCGAGTCCCAGGTAAGTACCGGCGTACTCCGCGTAAGGTCCTGGTGTCTCTGTTGTTTGCTTCACCTCCACGTCCACCACAAAGACTGTTTGCGGCAGGGCATAATAGGTCACATTTGCCGGCCTGTCGGCCGGCAGCTGTCGAACATGGCCGGTGCTTATGACCGCCTTCTTGCCCCCGCAGGAGCTGATTAACAGGGCGGCAGCCAGGAAAAGCATTGTTTTCACGTGGGGAAAAATGCGGACCCGCCGGCCTTGGGTGCGCCGCATCTGGTGGATGGTTCTGTTCATATCAGCGCAGGAAGTCCAGGTTAGCGTTTTTATCGAACTCAAGGGTCGGTTCACCCTTTCTGAAAACCTTCACGGTTTTGGACCCTATGTATTGTGTGTCGTTGCCCTCCACACGAAGAATGGTTCCTTCTTTCAGTCCGACAACGATGATATCTGGATTGGCCACCAGGAATTCCCTGATGCGATCCTCCCTTGTTTCACCGTTGTGATTGGGGATGATGGCATCGGTATAATGCGGGTTGATTTGGAATTTAACCAGGCCAAGTGTTTCGAAACTACGGGGCTGTACGATGGGCATGTCGTTGGTGGTCTTCAGGGAGGGACAAGCCACGTTGCTGCCTGCACTCCAGCCCATGTAGGGTGTGCCCGCCAGCGCTTTTTCCCGTATGTGCTCCATGATACCGGTTTCGTGGAGCATGTGCACCAGGTGAAAGGTGTTGCCCCCTCCCACAGCGATGGCTTCAGCAGCCCTGACAGCTGCAACGGGGTCATCGGTGCGGTGGATGGAACGGAGCCCGTATCCAAGCTTTTTGAATACACCCTCAACCTTGGCGGTGTAATCGTCATAGCTTATGCTGACCCCGGCCCAGGGTATGAAGAGGACTTCTTTTACTGACTGGCCAAGAAACTGTTTAATGTGTGGTTTGGTGTAGTCCAGGTACTCCTCCCCATAATTGGTTGAATTACTGATTAACAGCAGTCTTTTTTCCATGATTCAATGTATTTATTTTGTTTGCTGAATGATTTTCATTTTGCTTTCTGATCTCCGGGATGACGCGGCAGACCAACCATTTTATGTCAAATGTACGTGAATTTTTTTTCATGGGAAATGACACACAGACGCATGAAAAAAAATCGTTGGAAAGCGAGGCGGCTCCCCATCTACATAAGTCAAAAGTTCTATCTTTGTTCACCAAGCAGGACGATGGCCATGTACAAGCTAGCGGAAAAGATAGGGGAAGGGAACTTCAGGGAGTGTTTTGCCGTAGCCGGTGAACCAGGACTGTGCTATAAACGCCTGAAGCCGGACCTTGGTTTTCTTCAGCGCCTCCAGGTCTTACTGCTTCGCAGAAGGATCAATCATGAGGAACTGGACATTTACACGTCCCTGCCGGTTGAATTGAAGCCTTACTTCGTTCCGATTATTGATGCCGCCAAGACCTATGTTGTGACTGCCAGGCCACTGGATTATGACGGCTCCCATTCGCGGCCGGTCAGTGCTTACGGTCAGATTGCCAACAAGTCCTTTTGGTACGGGGTGGAAACGCTGGTTTCCTTGCTGGACAAGCATCGTATCTGGTTTTTTGACACTTTCCAGGTGGGAACCAACATCTTTGTAAAAAGGATCACTAAAGATCAATGGGAGCCCATTATTGTAGACTATAAGCACTTGGGCTGGAAAGCCTTTCCCATGCAGCTGAACCTGTTACTTGACTCTGAGAAGCGGAAAAAATTTTACCGGAGCTATCGCCGTTTTGAGGCGCGCTTCAGGATTTAACAGCAAAACACCCGCTGCCGGCGGGGCGAGCGGGTGCTTCATGCTTTTGCCTGTCAGTCAGGACTTTATATTCCCTCAGGCGACTTTCATGATCATGTCAGCCACCCTGCTGGCGTAGCCAAATTCATTGTCATACCAGGACACCACCTTCACAAAGCGGCCGTTAATCACCTGGGTCAGCAGTGAGTCAACCACGGAGGAGTGGGGGTTGCCAATGATGTCTGCCGACACGATGGGTTCCTGGCAAAACTCCAGGATGCCTTTCATGGGGCCTTCAGCTGCCTGCTTCAGGGCATTGTTCACATCGTCCCTGGTCACTTCCGTGGCCAGTTCCACGGTGAGGTCAACCACTGAACCATCCGGTGTGGGCACACGCATGGCGAAACCATCCATCTTACCCTTCAGCTCTGGAATCACCAGTCCGACGGCCTTGGCAGCACCGGTGGTGGTGGGAATGATCGACATGGCGGCTGCGCGCGCCCGGCGCAGGTCCTTATGGGGGGCATCCAGGATGATCTGGTCGTTGGTGTAGGAGTGGATGGTGTTCATCAGGCCCTGCTTGATCCCAAAAGTGTCATTGAGCACTTTGGCCACAGGTGCCAGGCAGTTGGTGGTGCAGGATGCATTGGAGAAGATCTGCTGATCGGGCTTCAGGTCGTGATCGTTCACGCCCAGCACCACGGTGGCATCCACATCGTCGGCCGTTTTGGAGGGAACGCAAAGGACGACTTTCCTGGCACCGGCCTGGAGGTGTTTGCTGATCTTTTCACGGTCACGAAAAACACCGGTGGATTCAACCACCACATCGATGCCCAATTCTTTCCACGGCAGGTTGGCAGGGTCTTTTTCATCGTACACCCGTATCCTGGCGCCATTTACTATCAGCTCATGATCACCGGCGCTTACCTCTCCCGGGAATTTTCCGTGTACGGAGTCATATTTTAGAAGGTGTGCCAGCGTGGCACTGTCAGTCAGGTCATTCACGGCGATAACTTCCACATTCTCCTTATCCATGACCGCTTTGAGGGTCAGTCGGCCTATGCGGCCAAATCCATTGATTGCTACTTTGATCTTCTTCATGGTATCTTCTTTTTGATGGATTAAAAACGAGTGCAAAGATAAGAAAAAATCCCTGACCGATGATGGCTGGTTAACGCCGTTTCTGCTCTCCGGGCCAGCCTGCTCAAACAAAATATTCATTATCTTTGCCTTGAACAAAATAAAACGCCTGCACCATAGTTATTACACTATAAAACAAACAAGTAATCCCCTTTCAGATGTTAATTTCCCTTTTATTTCAGGTTCAACAAGGTGCCCAGGTTGAATTGGCAGATACCCTTGCCCAGGCTCCCATGCCCGCGCATGAGACCCTTTCCTTCTGGAGCCTTGCCCTTAAGGGGGGCATTGTCATGATTCCCCTGGCCATATTGAGCATCGTGGCCATTTACATCTTCATTGAGCGGTATTTTGCCATCAGCAGGGCGAGTAATGAGGAAACCAATTTCATGAACAACATCCGGGACTTCATACACAACGGCCGGATTGACTCAGCCAAGTCACTTTGCCGTAACAACCAGTCGCCCATAGCCCGCATGATCGCCAAGGGCATTGTTCGTATTGGCCGGCCTTTGGGAGATATCAACGCGGCCATTGAGAATGTGGGTAAGCTGGAAATCGCCAAGCTGGAAAAAAACATTGCCGTCCTGGCCACCGTGGCCGGCGCGGCACCCATGCTGGGCTTCCTTGGCACCGTCATGGGGATGGTGCGTGCTTTCTACAATATGTCCATGGCCGGACCCAACATCGACATCAGCTTGCTTGCCGGTGGTATTTACGAGGCGATGATCACCACCATCACGGGGCTTACCGTCGGTATTATTGCCTATATTTGTTATAATGTGCTGGTGGCACGCATTGAAAAGGTGGTATTCATGCTTGAGGCGCGTGCCACCGAGTTTATGGACCTTCTGCACGAACCTGCTGCTTAAGCGATAACATATGGCCATCAAAGCGAGAAATACCAGAAACATTCAGTTCAGCATGGCGTCCATGTCTGACCTTGTATTCCTGTTGCTGATCTTTTTCATGCTCACCTCCACGCTTGTGGCTCCCAGCGCAATCAACCTGCTGCTGCCATCCAGCGATAGCCGGACCATGGTTCCCCAGACGCTGAACATACATGTCAACGCGGAGCGTCAGCTGTTTTTGGAGGATCGGCCGGTGGACATTGACGGCTTGCAGGAGGGCCTGGTGGAAAGACTGGAGGGAATACACAATGCCACCATCGTTTTGCGCACAGATCACACCGTGCCCGTTCAATATGTGGTGAATGTGATCGATGTGGTGGAAAACATCAACAGCCTTTACAGGGAGAGACACAGGGTCATATTGGCCACCCAACCCAGGTAGTAACGATGGATCAGGAGAACAAAAAAGACAAGGCGCGCGCATTGGCCGGCACCGTGATCTTTCACGCCGTGCTCTTGCTATCCATTGTCTTCTTTGGATTGCGGACGCCACTGCCCCTGCCTGAGGAGCATGGCGTACTGGTTTTGCGTGGCTATACGGATTTTGGCAGCGGAGAGCGGCAGCCGCTTGCCGCACCACCCCCTGAACCCAGTCCCCGTCCGGCCATTCCGGAGGCTGATCCCGAGCCGGTTGTGACGCAAGAAACAGAGGAGTCGGTATACATGCCTGACGAAGTGGCCGATAGGCCGGCGGAGCAGGATCAGCCCGAGCCCGTGCGCCAGGAGGATTCTCCTGAGCCGGAGGAAGCGGTGGAAGAGGAGCCGGAAGAGGACCCGCTGCCGGAAGTGGATCCCCGGGCCATATTTCCCGGCAGGGACCAGAGAAGGACGGACAGGCAGGACCACGGAGAATCGGAGGAGAGGGGAGATGCCGGGAGACCGGAGGGTGCCACCGATGCGGAGGATTTTGATGGGACCGGGCCGGGCAATGGCATTGACTACAGCCTGGCCGGACGAACAGCCAACTTCCTCCCTTTGCCCGACTACACCACCCAGGCCACAGGCAGGGTGGTGGTGGAGATCACCGTGAACAGGGAGGGTCGGGTCGTCAGGGCCAGCGCGGGTGCCCGGGGGACGACCACCACCGACAGGACACTGCATAACCTGGCAGAAGAGGCGGCCCGAAGGGCGCGATTCGACCTGAAGATGGATGCACCCGAAGAGCAAAGGGGCACCATCACCTACAACTTTATCCGGCAAAACTAAATGAACTACCAGCAGACACTGGAATACCTTTTCAGTCAACTGCCCATGTTTCAGCGCATCGGTTCGGCTGCCTACAAGGCAAACCTGGACAACACCCTGGCGCTGAGTAAACATCTCGGTCACCCCGAACGCTTATTTAAAAGCATTCACGTTGCCGGTACCAACGGCAAAGGCTCTGTTTCGCACATGCTGGCCTCCATCCTGCAGGAAGCAGGGTACAAGACTGGTCTGGCCACCTCGCCCCACCTGAAAGACTTCAGGGAGCGCATCAAAATAAACGGACAAATGATCCCCCGGCGGGCAGTGATTGATTTTGTCCGCAACAACAAACATTTCTTTGAACAGATCAGGCCCTCATTCTTCGAGATGACCATGGCCATGAGCTTTGAATGGTTTGCAAGGGAGCAGGTGGACATAGCGGTGGTTGAAACGGGGATGGGGGGACGGCTTGACTCTTCCAACATCATCAGTCCGGAACTGTCTGTCATCACCAACATCGGATTGGACCATGTGCAGTTTCTTGGTCCCGGTCTGACCGATATTGCCCGCGAGAAGGCGGGCATCATCAAGGAGGGGATCCCTGTGGTAATTGGACAAAGGCAGGCGGGTGTGCAGGCGGTGTTTGAGGAGGTCAGCAGCCAGCGGAAAGCCCCCCTGTTCATGGCCGGCGACCTGTTTAAGATAAAGGACGCCAGGCACGTTATGACCGAAGGCCAGCCCATGATGGAGGTGGAGTTGCTTTGTCACGGCAAGACAAGCTTCCGGCAGATTGGCCTGCAGGGCCTCTATCAGCTGGATAACCTGGTCACCGTCCTTGCTGCGGTGGACATTCTCCGGCGAGTCCCGGCATGGCCGGTCAGCGAGGCATCCATAGACAGGGGCCTGCGCCATGTGGTATCAAATACGGGCCTTTTGGGCAGGTGGCAGGAGATTGGCCGGCGGCCCCGGGTGATCTGCGATGCCGGTCACAATGCCGATGGAATAAAAACCATTGTAAAACAGCTTATGGACACCCCCCATAATCAATTGCGCCTGGTTTTTGGCATGGTGGATGACAAGGAGAAAGAGAGCATCCTGTCGCTGCTTCCTGCAAAGGGAACGTACTACTTTTGCCGTCCGGGCGTACCCAGGGGGCTGGACGCAAAAAAGCTGGCTGAGGCAGCCAGCTTGTGGGGGTTAAAAGGCAAGGTGTACCCGTCTGTTGCAGACGCACTCGCCGCGGCCAAAAGGGATGCGGCAGGAAACGACCTGGTCTTTGTGGGCGGCAGCACCTTTGTGGTGGCAGAGGCCGTTTAAGCCAGGATGCCGGCAGAACACTGCCCGATCCCGGGTCCCAGAAAGATGCATGCTTGCAAGGACTTAATCCGGGAGGCGGATCAACCCTCTTCTTCCTCTTGCTGCCTTCTCTCTTCTTCCATCTTTCGCTCGGCCTCCCTGCGGCGCTCTTCGAGGATTTTCTGCCTGGCCCTCTCCCTGGCAAGATGGGATACATATTGCTGAAGCTCCTGGTCGCCACGGAAGCTATTGAGTATCTCACGGTATTCCTGCATGCTCATGTCATTGTCCTGTACAATGACCTGGACCATGCCCTGCATCTCCCGCTGGATCTCGGTAACCTGCGGGGCTACCTGGTTAAAGGCTTCAATCTCCTCATTGGAAAAGGCGCCATCCTGCAGGGCACCCATCTGTGCCGCGCGTCCAATCTGATCGAAGCGCTGCCTGGTCAGTCCGAACCCCGCCAGTGTTTCTTCAATCCGCTCATTGGTGCTTCGCTGCAAGGCACTCACCTCCTGATTGGTATCAAAAAAGGCCAGTAGCACCTCGTCTTCATAGGGAAAGTCAACATCAGCCCACGGGTCTTCCTCTTTCTCCTCTTCGGTTTCCTGTGCGATGAGTCCGGCAGGAAGGGAGAATAAAAATGCCACGGCCACGAACAGGGCAAGGAAATACCTCGCTGACCCGGCAGTCAGTTGCGTCATACACTTCGTCATTTTGCTTTTTAGATTTTTGTTAGAAATGAGCATACAATCTGCAAAATTAATGATTATTGCCAAAACGGTGGCCTGTATTTTGTTAAAAGATAACAAAAGAGCGCACAGCTTGTCATTCAAAAAACTCATCCCGAAAATTGAACAGGAAGAGCTTCCTGGTGGCCCTTGTCACCGCCGTGTAGAGCCACCGGAGGTACTCATGGTCTGGCTTGTCTGCGGGAAGGTAGCCCATCTCAACGAATACATGATCCCATTGTCCGCCCTGGGCCTTGTGGCAGGTCATGGCGTAGGCATATTTTACCTGAAGGGCATTCAGCCAGGGGTTGTTCCGGATCTTCACATTCCTGTTTCTTTTGTTGGGAATGTCTGTGTAGTCTTCCGCCACGGCATCGAAAAGCCGTTTGTTCTCAGCCTGGCCCAGGGCAGGACCATCCGCTTCCAGGGTATCCAGTAGTATTTTTGTCTCCACTTCAGGCATGGTCGGGTAGTCGATGAAGCGGCATGTCACATCGGCAAAGCGGAAGCCATAGAGCTGCTCTGTTCTCCTGATCCGTTTCAGCTCCAGGATGTCCCCATTGGCAATGAAGCCCGCTTCACTGTTGTCAGGCAGCCAGAAATAGTTGTTCTTCACCACCATGAGCAGGTCACCCGCATTGATTTCGTCCTCCATGAACAGGATCCGCTGCCTGATATGCCTGTTGAACAGGTTGGCCCGCTTGTTTGACCGGCAAATCATCAGGGCGCCCTCCCTGTCGCGGCTTAAAAAAGCGCTTTCCACCTCATCTGCTGCTTCCTGGCCCTGCACCCTGATCATATCCGGGAAGCCCTGGTGACGCAACAAGGGGAAACCCTCTTTTTGCTGGCTCAGCATTTCACGTATCCTGGTGGCGTTGAACAATATGCCGCTGTCCCCCGGCTGACGGACCACCTCTTTCAATTCGTATTCGTATACCTTCAGGGAATAGGTGCTTTCCAGGAAAGGCCTGTTCAGCGCAGGGCTTTCCGCTGCCAGGACCGGAGGCAGCTGCGCGGTATCGCCAACGAAAATGAGCCGGCAGGAATGGTTGCTGTATACGAAGTGCATGAGGTCATCCAGGATGTTTGTCCCGCCAAAAAGGCTGGTCTGCTGGTTCGCCTGGTGCCACGATATCATGGAGGCTTCGTCCACGATGAACAGGGCATTCTTTTCTTTGTTCTGCTGGAGGATGATCTGCATGCTGCCGTCTGTCCCGGTTTGCAGGCGGTAGATCTTTTTGTGGATGGTATGGGCGGGCATACCGGAGTAGCCGGAAAGGACCTTTGCTGCCCGGCCCGTGGGAGCAAGCAGTACCGGGTTCATGTTGACCCGGTGCAACATGTTGACCAGGCTGCTGACAATGGTTGTTTTTCCGGTGCCCGCGTAACCTTTCAAAAGGAATGCGGAGGCATTGTTGTCTGACTGCAGGAAGGCGCTGAGATGACTGATGAGGGCTTCCTGATCCGTGGTGGCATCATGGGCGAGATGTTGCTTAATAAGCTGGCTGATGTGGTCACCGTTTTGCATGAATCAGAAGGGGTAGCCGATACCAAGATTAACAGTCCACTCACTGAAGCCGGGCCATCCGTCTATCCAGCGCTCGCCCCCGGGAAGCGCCGGATTCCTGACTGGAAAAGCACCATCCAGCCTGACCAGGAAGAAATTGAAATCAAGCCTGAGTCCCAGGCCAGCGCCAATGGCAATTTCTTTGTGGAACCGGTCGAAAGAGAAGTCCCCACCGGGAAACTGCTCGTTTCTTTTCAGAAACCACACATTCCCTGCATCAACGAAGAGTGCGCCATGCCAGTACCGGTAGAGGGGGAAGCGATATTCAACATTGGCCTCCAGCTTAATGTCTCCATATTTGTCGAAACGCAGGGCATCCGAGGCCTGGTAGCCGCCAGGTCCCAGGTTGTAAATGCTCCAGGCCCTGACGCTGTTTGCCCCGCCAGCAAAATAACTCTTGATGAATGGCATCACCTCCAGGTTGCCATAGGGGATGCCAATCCCTCCCATCATCCTGAAAACCAAGGTGTTTTTCTCGTCAAAAACCCTGTAACGCCGGA
>SKNE01000156.1 GCA_007120675.1 Bacteroidales bacterium | reverse complement strand
TGACGCTCTCTGCCGACACCATTTACGGCGAGCAGGGACTGGACGTGAGCCTCAGGCTAAGCAACACCGGCGAGCACCGGGGGAAAGAAGTGGTGCAATTGTACCTGCGCGACCTGGTGGCCAGCATCAAGCCGGACCACCGGAAGCTGATCGCTTTCACCAAGGTGGAGCTTGAACCGGGTCAGGTCAAGACGATAGATTTCAGTGTGTCCCACGAGGATTTACGTTTTGTAAACCTCGACAATGAATGGATTGCCGAAAAGGGTAACTTTGAGATACTGGTTGGAGGCAGGCCGGACAACATGCTCAAGGGTCGCTTCTTCCTGGATAAGTGATGATGAGCCGGCGGGGAAGTCCAGGCAATATCCCGTCGCAGACGCCTGTTTTCATGGAGAGCATGACATGGCAAGCGGACGCGACAGACACACAGAAAAATGGATTTATAATTAAATCGCCTGTCCACAGAAATGCAAGATACCGACAAAACCCACCAGGCTGCTGAGAAAAAGCCTTCCATGGAGATCGTGGACATGGGGAATGACACATTCTTCCGGATCAGTCACTACGACGCCATGCGCCCCTTCTTCATGAGCATCGTAAGCGATGCCAACCACTGGCTGTTCATATCCAGCAACGGGGGACTCACGGCGGGACGCAAGAACCCGGAATATGCCCTGTTTCCCTATTACACAGAAGACAAGATCACTGAATCGGCCGACACCACGGGGAGCAAGACCATTGTTCAGATCCATGGGGAGAAGGGCGTGTTGACCTGGGAGCCCTTCTCAGACAGGTGCGCAGGGCAATATGCCTTCAGCCGGAACCTGTATAAGGGCATCCATGGAAATACCATCCTCTTTGAAGAGGTGAACCACGACCTGGGACTCACATTCAGGTACCAGTGGCAGTCAGGGAAGCTCTTTGGCTTCATCCGCAGGGCAACACTGATCAACCACTCTGGCACCAACTATAGGATCACCCTGCTGGATGGCATACAGAACATCATGCCCTACGGTGTGCCCAGCACCTTGCAGGCCTCCACGAGCAACCTGGTGGACGCCTACAAGAGAAGTGAGCTTGAGCCGGAGTCGGGGATCGGCATCTACGCGCTCAGTGCCGTTATTGTGGACAAGGCCGAACCCAGCGAGGCACTCAAGGCAAACATCGCCTGGTCGGTGGGGATGGATCGTCCGAAGCACCTGCTCTCATCCCTTCAGCTGAAGCGGTTCAGGCAAGGGGAGCCGGTGGAGGCGGAAAAGGACGTGAAAGGGGAAAAGGGCGCTTACTTCCTGGTGTCCGACATCCTGCTGTCCGCGAAAGCGGAAAAAAAATGGGCCATCATGGCCAACGTCAACCAGGGGCATGCGCAGATCGTCAGCCTGGCAAAAGCGATCAGGGACGACCGGCAGCTGGAGCAAAAAATCGGGGAGGACATTGACTCGGGGACCAAAGGATTGATGGAACTTGTTGCTTCTGCCGATGGTTTTCAATTTACAGCCGACACTTTATACGACACGCGACATTATTCCAACGTGCTGTTCAATATCATGCGCGGCGGCATTTTTGACAACAACTACCAGCTGGAAAAGGGTGACTTTGTCTCCTACCTGGAAAAGGCCCATAAGGGGCTTGTGGCAAGAAACAGTGGGGTGATCGACAAGCTGGGACCCCTCTTCAGCCAGTCTGAGCTCAGGCAGGCGCTGGCAAGGAGCAGCGATGCCGACCTGTTCCGCCTTGCCATGGAGTACCTGCCACTGAAGTTCAGCCGAAGGCACGGAGACCCCAGCCGTCCCTGGAACTATTTCAACATCAACACCCAAAATGAAACGGATGGCTCCAAGATCCTGGACTATGAAGGGAACTGGCGGGACCTGTTCCAGAACTGGGAGGCCCTGGCCTGCTCCTATCCCGATTTCCTTGAGGGAATGATCTTCAAGTTCCTCAACGCTTCCACATTTGATGGATACAACCCTTACCGGGTGACCAAGGACGGATTTGACTGGGAAAGCATCGAGGCAGACAATCCCTGGTCCTATATTGGCTACTGGGGCGATCACCAGATCATTTACCTTTTGAAGTTCCTGGAGGCCCTGGACAGGCACCAGCCCGGCAAGCTGCAGCAGCACTTCGGCACGGAGTGCTTCGTGTATGCAGCGGTTCCCTACCGGATCGAGCCCTATGAGCAGATCTTGGAAAACCCCAAGGACACCATCGCTTTTGATTACCAGTGGGACAAGGCAATCCGGGAGAGACGCGGGTCGATGGGCGCGGATGGCGCACTGCTGACCGGCAGCCAGGGGGAAATCATCCGGGTGAACTTCCTGGAAAAGATCCTGGCGACGGTGCTGGCCAAGATGTCGAACTTCATTCCCGGGGCCGGCATCTGGCTGAACACCCAGAGACCGGAGTGGAACGACGCCAATAATGCCCTGGTGGGCAACGGCGTTTCGGTGCTCACGATGTATTACCTGTACCGCTTCATGAAGTTCTTTGACCGCCTCCTGGCCGATACCCGCCTGGAGAGCGTGAAGCTTTCCAGCGAGCTGATTGAATTCTACCACAGCGTCCGCGAAACGCTCCACGGCCACCAGTCTTTGCTGGCTGAGCCCATTGGAGACAAGGAGAGGAAAGAGGTGGTGGACCGCCTGGGTGTGGCGGCATCGGACTACCGGCAACAGATTTACAAAAACGGGTTTTGGGGCAAAAAAAGAAGTGCTTCCCTGGCTGGAATGCGCCGGTTTTCCGCCTTGTGTCTCCAGTGGATGGAGCATTCGATCCGGGCCAACAAAAGGCCTGATGCACTCTATCACGCCTACAAGCTGATCACCATCCGGGAGTCGGCCCTGGTGCTTTCCGATCTGGACCAGATGCTGGAAGGGCAGGTAGCCATTCTCAGCTCCGGACATTTGGCGTCCCATGAGGCCCTGGACTTGCTGGATGCGCTGAAAAGCGGACCCCTTTACAGGGAGGACCAGAACAGCTACATCCTTTACCCCAACAAGGAGCTGGCGGGTTTCCTGGAAAAAAACACCATCCCTTCCGGGGATGTGGCATCTTCCGC
>SKNE01000124.1 GCA_007120675.1 Bacteroidales bacterium | reverse complement strand
TGGAGTCTTTAGTCATTCAAAACCATGCTGAAAAAAGTCCCCAAAGGTACAACAAATTACTTAAATAGGCAAGGGCCAGGCCCTTGCCATTTAGAACTCAGCACAAAATACTGGTTAACAAAGTATTACAAAACAAAAACAAACTGGTGAGGACACGGTATATCCCAGTCCAGAACAGCATTAATCCAGGCCAAGGCCATAATAAGCCCTCCTTCCGTCGGGATAAACACCCTCCACCAGCACGCCACCACCGTCCCTTCCCTCCAGCACATCCTCAATGTCGGACGGCCTGGACATCGGCTGGTTGTCGATGTGGGTAATGATGAAACCACGGCGTATGCCGGCATTGCTCATGGCGCCCCTGGAAACGGCGGTCACCTGCACCCCGTGAGCCAGGTCAAGCTCCTGGAGCAACTCGTCGGAAACGCTTTCGAAACGGGCCCCAAGCATCTCGCCCACAGGCCTGCTTTCGCGTGTCACCGCAGCCACCTCACCGTAGATATTTTTTAGCACAGCCTTGGTTTCACGCTCCCTGCCATTGCGGTAATAGGTAACGCTTACCTGGTCCCCTGGACGCTTTCTGCCCACTGCTTCAATGAGTTCGGAAGGGTTCCTCACGGGGCTGCCGTCAATGGCAATGATCACATCGCCCTCACGTATGCCTGCTTCTTCTGCCGCACTGTTCTCTCCCACACGCTGCACGTAGGCTCCCCTGATCACACCAAGTCCTTTCTCTTCTGCCTCACGACTGGTAAGCGGCGATATGGTCACCCCCAGCATGCCGCGCTGAACCTCTCCGAATTCAAGCAGGTCTTCCATCACCTTCAAGGCGATATTGGATGGAACGGCAAAAGAGTAGCCGGTGAAGGCACCGGTGGTCGAGGCGATGGCCGTGTTGATGCCCACCAGCTCGCCCCGGGTATTTACCAGGGCTCCCCCGCTGTTGCCACGGTTCACTGCCGCATCGGTCTGGATGAATGACTCTATGGCCATGGTGTCGGTCAATATATTGATGTTGCGCCCTTTGGCACTCACAATGCCTGCCGTCACGGTCGACTCCAGGTTGAAAGGGTTGCCAATGGCCAGGACCCACTCCCCCACCAGGAGGGCGTCAGAGTCGCCAAAGCTCAGGTAAGGCAGTCCATCCTCCTCAATCTTCAGCAAAGCCAGATCGGTGGTGGGATCGGTGCCCACCTTACGGGCCTCATACACCCGGCTGTCGTTCAGGGTGACCTCTATGAGCCTGGCATCGGCGATCACGTGGTTGTTGGTGATGATGTAACCATCCGAACTCAAAATCACCCCACTGCCTGAGCCCACAATGGGCTGGGGTTGCTGGGGAGATGGCCGGCGGCGGGGCCCAAAGAAAAAATCGAAAAAATCGTCGTGGAAAAAATCCGGCTGTGAGCGCCGCCTGGGCTCAAACTCTGCCCGGATGTGAACCACTGCGTGAACGGTCATCTCCGATACAAGGGTGAAGTCGGGAAGACCGCTCAGAAGCTCACCACCATCGCGTACGAAAGAGGCGGGAACGCGCTCCGGACGATGGGGTATGGTGTGTGAAACAAGGGTTTCAGTGCTTGCCGGTGGCATAAAATAGTGATTGATGGCTAAAGCCACCATGCCACCCAAAACAGCTGCAAGAAGAACACTGGTGAATCTTTTCATAACGATCACATGTTTATTTGTTAACAATTCTTTCCTGTTTTTGTTTGCCCCCGGCGATGCAAATTCAGACAAGTTGTCAGCTTTTCCGGGGACAGTCCGGGTGTTTACACCCTGGGGATCGAAGTTTTAAGGCCAATAGCCCTTTTTTCGGCATACACTACGGAACAATAAGTATGCCTCAAGATGCACCAGATTCTTAATAAAATTTAAATTAGCACGGTGCCCCCTGCCCCGGCCTTGCTGTCCAGGCCAGCGACATGCGGGCCTGTCTGTACCACACCATGTTACCTAACCGCACAGTTGGGGCGGCGGACACCATCATCAGCTTTTTTCGCTATTTTTGTTCCTGACAAGCCTTTGACGCCATGCAGATCGCATTTCACAAATACCACGGTGCAGGGAACGACTTCATCCTGGTGGACAACCGCAGCGGGTCGTTCACCACCGGGGGGTCAAACCAGGAGGCACTCATAGCCCGGCTTTGTGACAGGCATACGGGCATCGGGGCCGACGGACTGATCCTTGTGCAGCACCCCACACTGCCGGCCAGTGAAAGTGCTTTCAGGATGCTATATTTCAATGCCGACGGACTGGAAGGCAGCCTCTGCGGCAACGGCAGCCGGTGTGCAGCAGCCTACGCATATGCCAAAGGCATGACCAAGGGCAGGCAAGTGGTGTTCGAAGCGGTCGACGGACTGCACCGGGCAGAGATCCTGCGCGACAGCAAACCGGCTTATGTGGTGGGGGTCAGCCTCCGCAAATGCCAGGCAGCAGAAAAGCTGACAAACGAACAATATTATGTGGACACAGGCTCTCCCCACCTGGTATGGTTTACCGACAAGCTGGATTCGCTGGATGTCAGCACCCTGGGAAGGAAGATCCGTTACGATCCCAAATGGGGGGCCCGGGGAGTGAATGTCAATTTCGCAGAATGGGCCGGTGACGGCAGCCTCCGGGTCCGCACCTATGAGAGGGGTGTCGAGGAGGAAACCCTCTCCTGCGGTACAGGCGCTGCCGCTGTGGCCCTGGCAGGTTATCTTCACCAGGGTGGCAGGCCAGGGCATTCCACTTGCACGATCCACTTCAGGGGGGGGTCGCTCAGGCTGTCGTTTACACCACCGGACAAGGCAGGCGGGGACTTCAGGGATATTTGGCTGGAAGGTCCGGCCAGCATGGTCTTTGAAGGGCGCCTGCCAGTCTGAACCCGGTGCGCAAAAAGGCCGCCTTGTACCATGAAAAACCAATGAATGAGTTCCGTGTACAGGAGGAACCGCTGCGCTTTCCCATGAACCGAGCCACCACCAGACTTACTTTACTATGTGTTGAGGGTTGGGGTGGCGAGCTCACGCTTACCGATTCAATAAAATTGTTTCAAGCGTATTTTTTTTCATGCGCCTGTGTGTAATT
>SKNE01000302.1 GCA_007120675.1 Bacteroidales bacterium | reverse complement strand
TGGAGCGATCTGCAGAACAGCGCAGTGGTGGTATCTATTGCTTCCCTCATAATCGCATTGGTCGTTTATTTGATGGATATCTCCTTTAGCTCCGTTCTTGAACAATTTTACCGTCTCTTTTTGTAACAATTCCGCTTTGCCGCAGCAGGTTCTGATATGCTATGCTGATTTTCTTTGGCCGGCAAAAACGATACGCGGAACGAAGATCTCGTGAGTCAGTATGAGCGAACAAGTGAAAAAATGGTATGTCGTCCGGGCGGTCAGCGGTGGTGAAAAAAAGGTCAAGCAATACCTTGACAATGAAATCACCAGGCTGGGTCTGGAGGAATACGTCTCGCAAGTACTTATCCCCACCGAAAAGGTTTACCAGGTGCGTAAAGGGAAAAAGGTTAGCGCCGAGCGCAACTATTTTCCCGGCTATGTATTGGTAGAAGCCGCCCTGGTGGGAGAGATCCCGCATATCATACGGAATATTCCAGGTGTACTGGGTTTTTTGGGCTCTGGTGGTGACCCCGTACCCCTGCGACCGGCAGAAGTGAACCGTATCTTAGGAAAGGTTGACGAGCTGTCGGGCAAAGAGGAAGAACTGAATGTCCCCTTTATCGTTGGGGAAACAGTGAAGGTTACAGACGGTCCGTTTAACAGTTTCTCAGGGGTGATCGAGGAGATCAATGAAGAGAAGAAGAAGTTGAAGGTGATGGTGAAGATCTTCGGAAGGAAAACACCCCTGGAATTGAGTTTCATGCAGGTGGAGAAAGAATAACGTCCGCGCTGATGGCGTCCTGCGTGTCGCCGCAATGCCCGGTCCCCTCTCCGTCCTGCCGGAAAGATCAATCCCCTATTTGAAAAACAATCAATGACATGGCAAAAGAAGTAAGTGGAATCATTAAGCTGCAAATAAAAGGAGGTGCTGCAAATCCCTCCCCGCCCGTCGGTCCCGCATTGGGTGCCAAAGGGGTGAACATCATGGAGTTTTGCAAGCAGTTCAATGCGCGTACACAAGATAAGGCAGGCAAGGTTATCCCGGTGATCATTACGGTGTTCAAGGACAAGTCCTTTAACTTCATCATCAAGACCCCGCCTGTTGCCGTCCAGTTGCGCGAGGCAGCGAAGATCAAATCGGGTTCACCCGAACCCAACAGGACCAAGGTGGCAAGCATTACCTGGGATAAGGTAAGGACCATCGCTGAGGAGAAGATGCCAGACCTGAACTGCTTTACCGTCGAGTCGGCCATGAACATGGTGGCTGGTACGGCCCGCAGCATGGGTATACGTATCAAAGGGGAACGCCCCGCATAGGGCCTTGTTGCAGGCTTTGCGGACGAAGAATTATTCAAGCTTAAAGCAATCCAAGAAATGGCTAAATTAACGAAGAAGCAGAAAGACGCTTTAGCAAAGTTCGACAGGAATACGGTATATCCCTTATCCGAAGCGGCCGATATTGTCAAGAAGATCAACTATGCCGGCTTTGATGCCAGCGTGGATCTGGATATCCGCCTGGGTGTCGACCCCCGTAAGGCCAATCAAATGGTCAGGGGGGTGGTGACATTGCCCCATGGAACAGGGAAAACCGTGCGCGTGTTGGTACTTTGTGGTCCTGAGAAAGAGGACGAAGCAAAGGAAGCTGGAGCTGATTATGTGGGACTGGATGAATACGTAGAGAAGATCAAAGGTGGTTGGACCGATGTGGATGTGGTGATCACCACACCCAACGTGATGCCCAAAGTGGGTGCCCTTGGACGAATCCTTGGACCCCGCGGACTGATGCCCAACCCCAAAGCCGGGACTGTCACCATGGACGTAGGTAAGGCCGTGGCCGACGTGAAAGGCGGTAAGATCGACTTTAAGGTGGATAAGTTTGGTATTGTTCACGCCGGTATCGGCAAAGTATCTTTTGATCATGAAAAGATCGTGGAGAATGCCAGGGAGCTCATCCAGACCATTTTGCGCTTGAAGCCCGCTGCAGCCAAGGGGACATACGTGCGAAGCATATTCATGTCGAGCACCATGAGCCCGGGCATTCGGGTGGATACCAAGTCAGTGACATTATAAACGAAAAGGTCTTGCACCTTTCAAGATGTGTACGTCGCATGAAAGAGGTCATGACCCGGTCCGCTCACCACAGAGGATGATCAGGGATTGGCCGGTTCCAGGCGACCGAAACAGCAAAATTATTAACACATGAAAACCAGAGAAGAAAAATATCAGATCATTGAGTCGCTGACAGAACAGCTCAAAGCCAGCGATGTCATCTATCTGACCGACACTTCTGATTTGAACGTGGAGACCATCAACAGCCTGCGAAGGCTGTGCTTCAGGCGCAACGTCACCATGCAGGTGGTGAAGAACACGCTGCTGAAGAAAGCCATGGAGAAAAGCGAGAAAGACCTGAGTCCATTGTATGATGTGATGGTCGGCGCCACCTCCGTGATGCTCTCCGATACCGGGAATGTGCCTGCCAGGTTGATCAAGGAGTTTCTCAAAAGCAACAAAAACAAGAAGCTGGAGAAACCGAAACTCAAAGGGGCCTACATTGGAGAGGCATTCTTCATTGGAGAAGATCAGCTGGATACGTTGACCCAGATCAAATCAAGGGAAGAGTTGATCGGTGATCTGATCGGACTACTGCAATCACCGGCCACCAATGTTATTTCTGCCCTGCAATCGGGTGGCAATACCATCGCCGGTGTGGTAAAAACCCTCTCAGAAAAAGAGGGAAACTAAACCAAAACAACAATTTTTTTTGACAAGTAAAACCCAATTAAAACAATAAGAAAATGGCAGATTTGAAAGCTTTTGCAGAACAATTGGTCAACCTCACAGTGAAAGAGGTCAACGAGTTGGCAACAATTTTGAAGGATGAATACGGTATTGAGCCGGCGGCAGCAGCCCCCATCGCCGTGGCAGCTGCGGGCGGTGAGGCAGGAGGCGAGGCAGCCGAAGAGCAGACACAATTCGATGTGGTGCTCAAGGCAGCAGGTCCCTCCAAACTTGCCGTGGTGAAGCTGGTGAAAGAGCTTACCAGCCTCGGACTGAAAGAGTCGAAGGAACTGGTTGATGGTGCACCCAAGGCCATCAAGGAAGGGGTTACAAAGGACGAAGCCGAGTCGCTGAAGAAGCAGCTGGAAGAAGCCGGAGCAGAGGTGGAAGTAAAGTAAAGCTTCTGTCACTCAAAAAAAAGATTAGACTTCTGCCGAATCATTGAATTCGCTGTAGAAGTCTGATCTTTATTATCGGTTATACTGTTTCATCAATTATTTGCTTTGTTCACTTCAAACCTATCAGCCTTGACAGCAAAACAGAAAAACGCAGAAAGGGTCAATTTCGGAACGGTAACCACCCACTTTGATTATCCCGATTTTCTCGAAATTCAGATAAAGTCCTTCCAGGACTTTTTCCAGTTAGAGACAACCCCTGAAAACAGGAAAAATGAAGGACTTTTCAAGGTGTTCAGTGAGAATTTCCCCATCTCAGATGCCCGAAACAACTTCGTGCTGGAATTCCTGGACTATTTCATTGATCCACCCAAGTATACCATCGCTGAGTGTATCGACAGGGGACTCACTTACAGCGTGCCTTTGAAGGCCAAGCTGAAGCTCTACTGTACCGATCCTGAGCACGAAGATTTCGAGACCATCATCCAGGATGTCTACCTGGGAACAATACCCTATATGACACCCCGCGGCACCTTCCTGATCAACGGGGCCGAGCGGGTGGTGGTATCCCAGCTGCACCGCTCTCCCGGGGTGTTTTTCGGGACCAGCGTGCATGCCAACGGCACACAGCTCTACAGCGCGAGGATCATTCCCTTTAAAGGCTCGTGGATAGAGTTTGCCACCGACATCAACAGCGTGATGTACGCCTACATCGACCGCAAAAAGAAATTGCCGGTCACCACCCTGTTGCGGGCCATTGGCTTTGAAACGGACAAGGAGATCCTCGAAATATTCGGGCTGGCCGATGAAGTGAAGGTGACCAAGACGGGACTCAAGAAATTTGTGGGTCGCAAACTGGCGGCAAGGGTCCTGCGTTCCTGGGTAGAGGACTTCGTGGATGAAGATACCGGGGAGGTGGTGTCCATCGAGCGGACAGAGGTGATCATCGACAGGGAAACCGTGCTGGAGAATGAGCACATCGCCCAGATCATCGACGCAGGTGTTAAAACCATCATCCTGCACAAGGAAGGGGTGAATGTCAATGACTATGTATTGGTTTACAATACATTACAGAAAGACACCACCAACTCAGAAAAGGAGGCCGTGGAGTTCATCTACCGCCTTCTGCGTAACGCCGACCCGCCAGACGATGAGACGGCACGCAGCATGATCGAAAAGCTCTTCTTCTCTGATAAGCGCTATGACCTGGGGGACGTGGGACGATACCGCATCAACAGGAAACTGAACCTGGATACCCCCATGGACGTCAAGGTGCTGACCAAGGAAGACATCATCTGCATTGTGAAGTACCTCATTGAACTGGTGAACGCCAAGGCCGATGTGGACGACATCGACCACCTGAGCAACCGCCGCGTACGTACCGTGGGCGAACAGCTCTATTCCCAGTTTGGTGTGGGCCTCGCCAGGATGGCACGAACCATCAGGGAGCGCATGAACGTGCGCGACAACGAGGTCTTCGCCCCCACCGACCTGATCAACGCCAAGACACTGTCGTCCGTCATCAACTCCTTTTTCGGCACCAACCAGCTGTCGCAGTTCATGGACCAGACCAACCCGCTGGCAGAGATCACCCACAAGCGCCGCATGTCGGCACTGGGACCGGGCGGTCTTTCAAGGGAGCGGGCCGGCTTCGAGGTGCGCGACGTGCACTTTACCCACTACGGACGCCTGTGCACCATCGAAACACCCGAAGGTCCCAACATCGGACTGATCTCTTCCCTCTGCGTGTACGCCAAGGTCAATGAGCTGGGATTCATTGAGACACCCTACTTTGAGGTGGACAAGGGCAAGGTGCGGTTCGACCGCTCACCACTCTACCTGTCGGCCGAAGAAGAGGAGACGGAGATCATCAGCCAGGCCAACGTGCCGCTGAAGAAAGATGGCAGCTTTGTGGATGAGCGCATCAAGGTGCGCTTCCAGGCTGACTACCCCATCGTGGAACCGGAACAGATCAAGCTGATGGACGTGGGTCCCAACCAGATCGCCTCCATCGCCGCTTCGCTCATCCCTTTCCTCGAGCACGACGATGCTAACAGGGCCCTCATGGGGAGTAACATGATGCGCCAGGCCGTACCCCTTATCAATCCTGAGGTACCCATTGTGGGGACCGGACTGGAAAAACGTGTGGCCAACGATTCGCGTGTGCTGCTGCACGCCGAAGGACCGGGTGTGGTTGAATATGTGGATGCCGACACCATTGTGATCCGCTACTCACGCAGCGATGAAGAGCGCCTGGTGAGCTTCGAGGATGACGTGAGAACTTACCACCTGACCAAGTTTAGCAAGACAAACCAGAATACCTGTCTGAGCCTCAGGCCCATCGTGAAGAAGGGCCAGGCAGTGAAGAGGGGACAGCTGCTCTGCGAGGGCTATGCCACCAGGAACGGTGAGCTGGCCCTTGGACGCAACCTCAAGGTGGCTTTCATGCCCTGGAAAGGGTACAATTTTGAGGATGCCATCGTGGTGAGTGAAAAGATCGTCAGGGATGACATCTTTACCTCCATCCACATTGAAGAGTTTTCACTGGATGTCCGCGATACCAAGCGGGGCGCGGAAGAACTCACCAGCGACATTCCCAACGTGAGTGCCGATGCCATCAAGGACCTGGATGAGAATGGCCTGATACGGATCGGTGCCGAGGTCAACGAGGGAGACATCCTCATCGGGAAGATCACCCCAAAAGGGGAGACGGATCCCACACCCGAGGAAAAACTCCTGCGTGCCATCTTCGGTGACAAGGCCGGCGACGTAAAAGACGCTTCATTGAAAGCCCCGCCGGCCACCAAGGGGGTCATCGTGGATAAAAAGCTGTTTTCGCGCATCATCAAGGACCGCAAGGCCAAAACCAAGGAGAAGGCCTTTGTGGAGAAACTGGACGCCGAATTCAAGGAGAAGGCCGCTGAACTGCGCTCCAAGCTGGTGGACAAACTGATCATCCTTGTCTCCGGCAAGACCTCCCAGGGCGTCTCCAACAGCCTGAAGGAATCAGTGGTGCCCAAAGGCACAAAGTTCACCCAGAAGATTCTCCATGGGATCGACTACCTGATTGTCAATCCCAACAACTGGACCACCGATAAGAAGAAGAACGCCCTGATCAAGGAGTTGCTGCACAACTACTCCATACAGCATAAGGACCTGCTGGGCACCTATAACCGCCGCAAGTTTACCGCCACCGTGGGCGATGAGCTGCCCACCGGCATTGTGCAGCTTGCCAAGGTTTACCTGGCCAAGAAACGCAAACTGAAGGTGGGCGATAAGATGGCCGGACGTCATGGTAACAAGGGTATTGTGGCCAAGATAGTACGCCAGGAGGATATGCCCTTCCTGGAGGACGGAACCCCGGTGGACATTGTGCTGAACCCCCTGGGCGTGCCCTCCCGGATGAACCTGGGACAGATCTATGAAACGGTCCTGGGCTGGGCGGGACAAAAACTGGGACTGACCTTTGCCAGCCCCATCTTTGACGGCGCCCACATTGATCAGATCAATGACTACATGAACCAGGCCGGCCTGCCGGAGAACGGCAAGGTATACCTTTACGACGGGGGAACGGGCGAACGTTTTGACCAGCCTGCCACCGTTGGTGTGATTTATATGCTCAAACTGGGACACATGGTGGATGACAAGATGCACGCACGGTCCATCGGACCCTACTCACTCATCACGCAGCAGCCCCTCGGCGGTAAAGCCCAGTTTGGTGGCCAGCGTTTCGGTGAGATGGAGGTGTGGGCGCTGGAGGCCTTTGGTGCCGCAAACATCTTGCAGGAGATCCTCACAGTGAAGTCGGACGACGTCATAGGTCGCGCAAAGACCTACGAATCACTGGTGAAGGGAGATAACATGCCCATATCAGGCGTGCCTGAGTCTTTCAATGTGTTGGTGCACGAGCTCAGGGGACTGGGCCTCAACATCAAATTTGATTAAGGACTTGTGCGAACAGCACCGCATCACAAAACCGTGTCTCTAACAAATCAAGATATATGGCTTTCAGAAAAGAATCGAACGTCAAAAGCAATTTCTCCAGCATCACCATCAGCCTGGCCTCACCGGAATCGGTCCTGGAGCGGTCACATGGTGAGGTGCTGAAGCCGGAAACCATCAATTACCGGACCTATAAGCCTGAACGCGACGGCCTGTTTTGCGAAAGGATATTCGGTCCGGTGAAGGACTGGGAATGTCATTGCGGCAAATACAAGCGGATCCGCTACAAAGGGATCGTCTGTGACCGTTGCGGTGTGGAAGTGACGGAGAAAAAGGTGCGACGGGAACGCATGGGGCATATCAAGCTGGTCGTGCCCGTGGCCCACATATGGTTTTTCCGCACCCTGCCCAATAAAATCGGGTATTTGCTGGGCTTGCCCTCCAAAAAGCTGGATCAGATCATCTATTATGAACGCTATGTGGTGATCAACCCCGGCGTGAAGGCCGATGAGCTCAACTTCATGGATTTTCTGACCGAAGAGGAATACTTCAATGCGCTGGAATCGATCCCGCTGGAAAACCAAATGCTCGAAGACGATGACCCCAATAAGTTTGTTGCCAGGATGGGGGCCGATGCACTGAAGGAGCTGCTTGGCGGCCTGGACCTGGATCAGCTGTCTTACGATCTGCGCCATAAGGCCAATACGGAAACATCGCAGCAGCGCAAGGCCGATGCCCTGAAACGTCTGCAGGTGGTGGAGGCTTTCCGTGATGCCCAAAAGACCATTGAGAACCGGCCTGAATGGATGATCGTGGATGTGGTGCCCGTGATACCACCTGAGCTTAGGCCCCTGGTGCCCTTGGATGGGGGACGTTTTGCCACCAGCGACCTGAACGATCTCTACCGACGGGTGATCATCAGGAATAATCGCCTGAAGCGACTCATTGAGATCAAGGCGCCCGATGTGATCCTCCGCAACGAGAAACGTATGTTGCAGGAGGCGGTCGACTCACTCTTCGACAACTCACGCAAGACCAATGCCGTAAAGACCGAATCAAACAGGCCACTGAAGTCACTGTCCGACAGCCTGAAGGGCAAGCAGGGCCGTTTCCGTCAGAACCTCCTGGGTAAGCGGGTTGACTACTCCGCCCGTTCGGTCATCGTGGTGGGACCCGAACTGGGACTGCACGAGTGTGGCATCCCCAAAGAGATGGCTTCCGAGCTGTTCAAGCCCTTTATCATCCGAAAGATGCTGGAAAGGGGTATCGTGAAAACCGTCAAATCGGCGAAAAAGATCGTCGACAGGAAAGATCCTGTTGTGTGGGACATCCTGGAGAACGTGCTGAAGGGCCATCCCGTGCTGCTTAACCGGGCGCCCACGCTTCACCGCCTGGGTATCCAGGCCTTCCAGCCTAAACTCATTGAAGGCAAGGCCATCCAGCTCCACCCCCTGGTGTGTACCGCGTTCAACGCAGACTTCGACGGCGACCAGATGGCGGTGCACCTGCCACTGGGCAATGCCGCCATCCTGGAGGCTCAGCTTTTGATGCTGGCCTCACATAACATTCTGAACCCCGCCAATGGAGCGCCCATCGCGGTGCCTTCACAGGATATGGTGCTTGGACTCTACTACATGACCAAGGCACGGCAGCATAGCGAAGAGCACCCGGTCAAAGGGCAGGGGCTGACATTCTATGGCCCTGAAGAGGTCATCATTGCCCACAATGAAGGGGCAGCTGATCTGCATGCCATCATTAAGGTGAGGGTACCTGTCAGGGAGAAGGGTGAACTCAAGATGCAGCTGGTGGAGACCACAGTGGGACGCGTGCTCTTTAACCAGGTGGTGCCGGAAAACTACGGCTTCATCAATATACTGCTTACCAAGAAAGCGCTGCGTGATGTCATTGGCGGCATCATGAAAGAGACTGGCATATCACGTACTTCCAGGTTCCTCGACGACATCAAGGACCTGGGCTTCAACCTGGCTTTCAGGGGCGGACTCTCCTTTAACCTGGGCGACATCATTGTCCCGGAAGAGAAGCAGATCCTCATTAACCAGGCTGACGAACAGGTGGAGGAAGTTCGCGGCAACTACAGCATGGGCTTCATCACAAACAATGAACGCTACAACCAGATCATCGACATCTGGACCCATACCAACGCTCGCCTCACCAAGGTGTTGATCGACAAAACCACGGCCGACAACCAGGGATTCAACCCGGTGTACATGATGCTTGACTCCGGGGCGAGGGGATCCAAGGAACAGATCCGGCAGCTCTCCGGTATGCGTGGCCTGATGGCCAAACCGCAGAAATCCGGAGCCAAGGGGGGGGAGATCATCGAAAACCCCATCCTGTCCAACTTCAAGGAGGGCCTTTCGGTACTTGAGTATTTCATCTCCACCCACGGTGCCCGTAAGGGTCTGGCCGACACCGCGCTCAAGACAGCCGATGCCGGCTACCTCACCCGCCGCCTGGTGGATGTGGCACAAGACGTGATCATCACGGAGACGGACTGCGGGACACTGCGTGGACTGACGGCCACGGCCCTGAAAAACAACGAGGAGACCGTTGAGTCTCTCTTCGACAGGATCCTGGGTCGCAACAGCCTGCACGATATCTACCATCCCACCAGCGGAAAGCAGATCGTGAAAGCGGGGGAGGAGCTTACCGAGGAAATTTCCGAAATCATTGAAGAATCGCCCATCGAAGCCGTTGAGATTCGATCGGTGCTCACCTGTGAATCGAAGGTGGGTGTTTGCGCCAAGTGTTATGGCCGGAACCTGGCCACGGGACGAATGGTGCAGAAGGGTGAATCGGTGGGTGTCATCGCCGCCCAGTCGATCGGCGAACCCGGCACACAGCTTACGCTGCGGACATTCCACGTGGGTGGTACGGCTTCGAATATTGCCACCGCTTCCAAGATCAACGCCAAGTACGGTGGGGTGCTGGAAATTGATGAGCTTCGTTCTGTCCCCTTCATCAGCGAGGATGGAAGGAAGTACCACGTGGTCATTGGTCGCTCGGCGGAGATGCGCATCGTGGATAAAAACACCCAGATGGTGCTGACCAGCCAGAACATCCCCTATGGAGCCAACCTCTACTTTAAGCATGGAGACGAAGTGCAGAGCGGTGAACTCATCTGTGAGTGGGATCCCTACAATGCAGTCATCATATCGGACAAACCCGGTAAGGTGGTTTACAATAACATGAAAGAGGGCAGCACCTATCGCACCGACTCCGATGAGCAGACAGGCTACTATGAAAAGGTGATCATCGACTCGAAGGATAAGACCCGTAACCCCTCCATCACCATTGCCGGCAAGGATGGCAAGGAGGAACGTGTTTACGACATGCCCGTCGGTGCCCACGTGGTGATTAACGATGGCAAAGAGGTGAAGCCGGGCATGATCGTTGCGAAGATTCCGCGTGCCGTGGGTAAATCGGGCGACATCACCGGTGGTCTGCCACGCATCACGGAGCTCTTTGAAGCCCGCAACCCGTCCGATCCGGCCGTGGTATCGGAGATCGATGGGGTGGTGTCGTTCGGTAAGAAGATCAAACGTGGTAACAGGGAGGTGATCATCACCAGCAAGACGGGTGACGAGAAGCGTTACCTGGTGCCGCTGACCAAGCAGATCCTTGCCCAGGAGAACGACTTTGTGAAAGCGGGGACCCCCTTGTCTGACGGTCCCGTGACGCCGGCCGATATCCTGGCCATCAAGGGACCCACCGCCGTGCAGGAGTACATCGTGAACGAAGTGCAGGAAGTGTACCGGATGCAGGGGGTGAAGATCAACGACAAGCATTTTGAGATCATCGTGCGTCAGATGATGCGCAAAGTGGTGATCGAGGACCCGGGTGATACGCGCTTCCTTGAAAATGAAATCGTCAACAAGGTGGAGTTCATGGAGGAGAACGACAACCTCTTCAACAAGAAGGTGGTCGAAGATCCGGGGGACTCTGTCCTGAAGCCGGGTCAGATCATCACCGCACGCAAGCTCCGTGACGAGAATTCACTCCTGAAGCGTAAGGACAAAAAGCTGGTGGTTGCCCGTGATGCCAACGGGGCCACTGCGCGCCAGCAGCTGCAGGGGATCACCAAGGCATCCCTGCAAACCCAGAGCTTCATTTCAGCGGCTTCCTTCCAGGAAACCACCAAGGTGCTCACCGATGCAGCGGTCAATGCCAAGACAGACAGCCTGAAAGGGCTGAAGGAGAATGTGATTGTGGGTCACCTTATTCCTGCCGGAACCGGCTTGCGTGATTACGACAACATCATCGTCGGGTCTATGGAGGAGTATAAGTTGCTGATGGCTTCCAAGGAAAAAGCCGCGGCGGAAGCACTGGAAGAGGAGCAAGCGGAGAGAGAGAGT